>CAZIDT010000296.1:0-2502 GCA_964537855.1 uncultured Nitrosomonas sp. | reverse complement strand
TCCGGATGCTAATTGACCAAGTAAAGAAATGGTTGCAATTAGCACCTCAATTTCCTCCGGTTGTATTTAACTGTTCCGCTCGTGCTATGCGAGAGCAAGGGATGGGGGAATTTATTATCCACGCATTAAAAAATTCAGCAGTGTCTTGCTCTCTGATCCAGATAGAAATTACAGAATGTACGCTATTAGAAAATAGCCCAGCGGTGATTTCGAATTTAAATTTGCTTCACCAGAATGGGATAGATATTAGCATTGATGATTTTGGGACAGGTTATTCTTCTCTCGCTTATTTAAAGCGCTTACCCTTATCTGAGCTCAAGATCGACAAAAGTTTTATCGATGGTCTTGGAGAAGATCAAGATGATGAAGCAATTTCTCTTGCAATATTGAGCCTCGCGCATGCCTTGGATCTTAGATCAGTTGCAGAAGGGGTAGAGACTGAGAAGCAATATGCATGGTTAGCAAAGCATGGCTGTAAGGCTGTACAAGGCTACTACTTGTCTAGGCCACTAGAAGCCAGTCAATTTGAGAATTTGCTTTTTAGTCAATGTGATGAATAAGCGTTTCTTAGATCAGTGCGAGCAGGAGAAACTCCATTTGAGTGGGGCAATTCAACCACACGGAACGTTGATAGTAGCCAATTCAAATCACCGCATCACGCACCTTGCAGCGAATTTTTCCCAATTCCTACCGGATGCAAGTTATTTAGAACTGAATCAGGCGCTACCCGACTTTTTTCTAGCTTACGCACAAAGTGCAGATAACCTATCTGGAAAAAAAAGAATCTATTCGGCTGTAATCGAAGGAAAGAATGAAGCAAAACTGGATTTGGTTATCTCGCGTAATTCATTACAGCAAACGGTTATGGAGTTAATTCCCCATGTGTCAGGTCCTTATTTGCTTTCATCTTTAAATCCCAAAACCCAAATTTTCATTGATTTAGACGACCCTATCTTAGATCCTGATGAGTTGGTAAATGAGATTATCAAGTTGATTCAATTTGACCGGGTGTTATATTACCAATTCCAAGAAGAGGGAGATGGTATTGTTATCGCTGAAGTAGCTACTCAGAAGCTAGCAGGCAGTTATATGGGACTTCGCTTCCCGGCAAGTGATGTGCCCAAAATTGCTCGATCACTTTATGTTAATAATCCTTGGAGAATGATTTGTAATGCTTCAGCCAATAGCGTAAGCATTTATTCCTTTAATTCAAATGCACCGGATTTAAGTCTAGCTGATCTTCGTAGTGTATCGCCGATACACGCTGCTTATTTATCTAATATGGGGGTCCAGACTTCGATTTCATTTCCTATCATTTTTGGAAATGAATTGTGGGGTTTAATTGCATGCCATGACAGTCAGCCACAATTACCTTCGTTAGCGTTACTCGATAAGATATCACTAATAACGCGTGCGCACACTAAGCTATTAGCTGAAAACCAATCAAAATATAGAATTCAGTTGATTGATGGATTAGCAAGGAGATTTCATAAAATAGAACAGCTTTTGACCAGCCCTAATAAAATGCTTGCAGCATGGTCTGAATTAGGAAGTTGGCTTGCTAACGAGTTTGAGGCAGATGGTGCGGTGATCATTGTCAATAATCAATTTGCTCAATGGGGAATCGGATTTGAGTCCGATGTTCTAGAATTTGTGGATGCTTGGTTTGTGGAGAATAACGAAAGTATTACCTGGTACGGAGATTTCTTAAGTTATCAAATTCCTGAATTTCCGTTATCTCAAATTGCAGGAATGCTAGCGATTAAAATAAAACTTAGTGATGAAAGCTGGCTTCGTATCTATCTTTGCCGACAGGAGTATATTTATGAAGTAGCTTGGGGTGGAAATCCCAATAAACCCATCGAGTATGCGGCGAATATGAATATTTCTCCTCGTCGATCTTTTGAGAAATGGATAGAAAAACGTATTGGCCAAAGCCGTCCTTGGAAAACTGAATCCCGTTTACTAAGTCTTAAGCTTCGTGAGTTGATGATTCAAAGACTCACATTGATCACTTAAGTTTATTCATCTAACTTTTGATTCAAGATTAATCGCTGTGTTTGACGGATTGCTTTTTCTGAGACAAAGTGTTTCACCTCTCCATCAGAATCTTGAGCAATATGGTGTGTTTGCTCGGATTATTCAACCTTCTGTTAGCATTATCGATTACCAGAAATTACTTTGCGTCATGTTTCAATTTTATTCCATCATTAGGTTAGAGCTTGCTTCTGCTGCAATGGATCAGAGCTATCTGAATTTATACAGTACTCGATTAGAAGCACTTGCTTGTGATTTAACTACGCTAGGCTATCCACTTCCTTCTACTGGAAGTGTTCGGACCAAACCTGCTTTTATATCCCTATCGGATGACTATCTATTAGGGGTCTTGTATGCTACCGAAGGAACTGTTCTTGGAGGTCAAGTTATTATTCGACATTGTCAGAAAGCACTTGGAAACCAGATTGAATTTGCTCGGCAGTATTTTACTGGCTTGATAACCCT
>CAZIDT010000295.1:0-2528 GCA_964537855.1 uncultured Nitrosomonas sp. | reverse complement strand
CGAGTAATGATTGCAGACGATCATGCGATCGTACGTCAAGGCTTAAAACAAATTTTAAGTGAAACGAGTGATATTAGTGTAACGGGAGAAGCAGAAACTGGGTTCCAAGCTCTAAAAGTTATACGTCAACAGGAATTTGACGTGATGCTACTGGATATATCCTTACCTGATCGGAATGGCATCGAAATATTAAAGCAAATTAAGAAAGACCGACCCAATTTAATGGTGCTTATGCTTAGTATGCATAATGAGAATGAATTTGCATTGCGTGCACTCAAAGCAGGTGCTTCTGGGTATTTAAATAAACAAAGCGCCCCAGCACAGCTTGTGACAGCAATTCGACAAGTTTTCGAAGGGCATAAATATATCTCACCTGCATTGGCACAGGAATTAGCAAATGCATGGACTTCGGAGGCAGATCGACCACTTCATGAAAATCTTTCTGACCGCGAATTTCAGACCTTATGTTTTATTGCATCGGGTAAGTCACTCTCTGAAATTTCTATTGAAATGTGCTTAAGTCCAAAAACAGTTAGTGTTTATCGAGCAAGAATGATGGAAAAATTAAAAATTTCCAATAATTCTGAGTTGGTTCGTTATGCTATTAAACACAAATTAGTTGACTAAACCCCTTGTTAAGGTAAAAACAGAATAGAGGGTTTTTTCATCCTTAGTTTCATTTCTTACTTCATCATAGATTTGCTAATCTGCTAAGCGAAGAAATAAATTCTGGAATAAGTTCTCCTTCAAGAAACAATCCATACTTATCTAGAAATAAATTTCATTTATGAAACCAGTAAAGAGGTCTCATCGACATGAAGAATTTAAAAAAAGAAAAATTGCTAAGATTAATTAATACGTCTGGAGTAGGTATGCGCAAACCTGAGAATGAAGAGGGTAGCAATTCTTCAACTGCAGCGAATGAATATTACCAGCAAGTTGAGCAGTTTGCACAGAGAATACGCAAAACTAATGATGTTGATGAAATGATTAAGATCTTAGATACGCTTCTTAATGAAACGAAAGGATTACATAGTAATAATGAAATACAGAGCACTCGTGAACTTCGTCGTGCAGAAAATAAGATTGAATCCTTAAAATATGAATTGGAAGAACTTAGAGAACTCGTTCATACCGATCAAATGACTGGTACTTATAATCGCCGGGGCCTTGACAATATTTTTACCCGTGAAGCTGCTCGAGCAGATCGTTATGAAAATGCACTCTGTGTCGTTTTAATTGATTTAGATGATTTTAAATTCATTAATGATACTTATGGTCATTTAATTGGGGATAGTGCGCTTATTCATTTTGCCGCAATCGCTAAAAAAACAATACGTCCAAGCGATGTAATTGCACGCTATGGTGGAGAAGAGTTCCTAATCATATTACCTGACACTAGGCCAGATGAGGCAGTTTGGGTTATGCAGCGCTTGCAAAATAATTTATCAAAAAACCCCTTATTAGATAGCGAAGAAACACCGATTAAAATTACTTTTAGTGGCGGCATTACTTTACGTAAGTTTCAGGAAACACAGAATACCGTGATTAAACGTGCCGATAAAGCGCTTTACCGTGCTAAACAGTTTGGCAAGAATCGTATTGAAATAACTGCGTAATTTATTATTTTATTCTTGGCTACACAGAGAACAGTTGTAGCTATTTTCTAGTTCATATCATATGACGTTTAATTCTGGAGTAGCGTAATGGAGGAAGTATTTTTAGGCAGACAACCCATATTAGATCGTAACCAGAATTTAGTAGCATTTGAATTATTGTTCCGAGCTGGAGAAATCAACGAAGCCAATGTTACCAATGATGTCCATGCATCAGCGAGTGTGATGGTTAATGCTTATGGTCAGCTGGGCATACAACGAGTACTAGGCCAACAACGAGGCTTTATTAACATTAGCACAGAACTGCTGATGAGTGACGCAATCTTGTTATTGCCAAGTAATCACATCGTGCTCGAATTACTTGAATCAATAGAAATTACCGATCAAGTGGTTAAACGTTGTTTAGAATTAAAGCAGATGGGTTATCACCTTGCGCTCGATGACGTAACTGAAATCAATAGCAGAACAGAACAGATGTTGCCTATTGTTAATGTTGTAAAACTAGATGTGCTTGCGATTGATGAAACAAAACTAAAAGGGATTATCAATACATTAAGACGCTGGCCAGTTATCCTGCTAGCAGAAAAAGTTGATAGCCCGGAACTGGCAAAGAAATGTACAGCTCTCGGTTTCGATATGTTTCAAGGTTATCATTTTGCAAAGCCTGAAATCATTTCAGGTAAGCGGGTTGATACAAATAAACTTCCATTATTAAATTTATTAACCATGGTGATGAGTGATTGTGAAGCAGAAGAGATCGAAATAGAGCTCAAACACCAACCCAATCTTAGCTATAACTTGCTACGCTTAGTCAATTCAGTTGGTTTTGGTCTACAGCAAAGAATTAATTCTATAAAGCAAGCGGTAATAATTTTAGGCCGACAACAACTTCAAAGGTGGGTTCAGTTGTTG
>CAZIDT010000294.1:0-2548 GCA_964537855.1 uncultured Nitrosomonas sp. | reverse complement strand
CTAGTTCGTAAGCGTATTATGCAATTGAATAATACGCAAAATGACCCTAAGTATGGTATTGTCAAGGCTGAGAATGAACGGTATGATTCTCGGCTAGTTGAAGCAGTAAAGCAATTTCAAGAGCAGCATGGCTTGAATCCTGATGGAATCATTGGGAGACAGACGATTATTGCGCTGAATAAGACCCCTAAGCAAAGGATTCAGCAATTAAGAGCGAATATGGAACGCTTGCGTTGGATGCCGAGAGACTTGGGTGAACGCTATATAATGGTGAACATTGCAGGGTTTTATTTATCAGCAATTGAAGGGGGCGAGCACGTATTGGAAATGCGAATTATTGTAGGTCGGGATTATCGATCGACACCAAGCTTTGATAGCCAGTTATCGCAGATAGTACTCAATCCTTACTGGAATGTACCGTACAGCATTGCCGTTAAAGATTTACTACCCAAGCAGCAGCAAGATCCAACATACTTCGCTTCTCAAGGCATAAAAGTTTTTTCAAAGCATGATAATTCACCGATTAATCCCGAATCGATTAATTGGAATTCAATAAAAGGGGGATTTCCCTATGTTTTAAGACAAAATCCTGGCAAGAAAAATGCATTAGGATATATAAAGTTTCTATTTTCGAATCCTTTTAGCATTTATTTGCATGATACGCCTTCAAAGCAATTGTTTCAAAAAGATGTTAGGACATTTAGCTCAGGGTGTATTCGCTTAGAGAAACCTTGGGAGTTAGCAAAATTTGCTTTTTTAGATGGAAATAATTCTGGAATTAATCTAACTGAAAAAATTAACAGTGGTGAGACAATCACTATCAATTTACCAAAACGAGTGCCAATTTACCTAACCTATTTGACGGCTTGGGTAGACGACCAAGATCATATTCATTTTGCTGAAGATGTTTATGGGCGCGATAAGCGACTTTTAGAGTACGCTCGCTGGTAGTTATAGGCATTTGTTTTGATTTTAGACTGGAGGGTTAAGGATGCTTTTAGAGAAGCCTTTTAATGATGATGAACAACCAATCAATTCTGGTATTAATCGAAGGTTTTTTATTAAGGCGGGGTTAGGTGCCTGTGTTGGATTAATATTACCCCAATCAGCTTATGCAAATTATACGAAGAATACGAAAAAGACAGGTATAAGGCAGATTTCATTCCATAACCTGCATACCGGAGAGAAAGTTAAAGCAGTGTATTGGGAAAAGGGGCGATATATTAGTGGCGCACTCAGAGAAATCGATAATGTATTAAGAGACCATCGCACTGGAAAGCGGCATGCGATTGATGTTCGTTTACTCGATATGGTTCAGCTCTTACATCGCATGCTTGGTGCAAAGAAAGAGTTTCAGGTTGTTTCAGGATATCGATCACCTGAGACTAACCGATTGCTAGCCTCGCAACAGCATGGCGTAGCAAAACATAGTCTGCATATGCAGGGTAAAGCGATTGATATCCGCTTGCCAGAATTCTCACTATCGGATGTTAGAAAAGCAGCATTGTCAATGCAAGTGGGTGGTGTCGGTTACTATCCAGGCTCAAATTTTATTCATCTTGATAGTGGGCAAGTCCGTAATTGGTAGTCAATCTGGCATAATTTACCAATTCGAGTCAATTCAAAAGGTCCAATCCAGCTCTATCCCTCAGTTCGTAAACATATTTCCAAACTGAGGGATAATAAGCGACAAGCCATTGTAAAATTATCTACGTTACCGCTATTTAGATAACATAAAAATCAGTGTTAGTAACCATGATACCGGGTGTGAGCTGAGCAAATAGCTGAGCGCCCGTTCCACCTAAGCCATCAGCATCGTAAAGAAGTGCGCCTGTTGATGAATTGTAAATAATACGGTCTGTACTATCGTGTGCGCTTGTTCCAATATGAAATGCAGCAATTGGTAATTGGCCAGTTGATAATCCCGAGAAAGTAGCGCGTGCTAGGTGTATTACGTCGTCAAGTGGTGAGAAGTCGCTGATTCTATCAATTCCACCTGAAATCGTTGTGTTGAACACAAAAGTATCTTGCCCCGAGCCACCTGTTAGCGTATCCGATCCATTGGCACCGATTATCCGGTCATTACCAGCCCCCCCGTCGATCTGATCACTTCCTGCATTTCCGTTTATGACATCGTTACCACCGTAGCCAAAAATAATATCGCTATTCAGGGTGCCTTGTAATGTATCCGAACTAGATGTTCCATTGATGATATTGCTAGTAATGGGATCAATGAGATCGAGCTTAACATTCTTAGTGCTAATCGACGCTTGTTTCGTTGTTGTCGTAAAGCCAGGTGCAGAAAAGCTGATCGTGTAACTGCCAGCTGCCAATTCCAACTCATATCCGCCAGCGAGGGTGGTTTTTGTTGTGGTAATGGCACCGGTAGTATTGTTTTTTGCGCTCACGGTAAAATTGCCCAATCCCTCACCAATATCGTAGCGCAAGTCATCATCCCTATCATCGAATGCGACGCCTGTCAAAAATGGATTGGTATTCGTTTTAGCAAAATTTTGGGTTACAAACGCACCTTCATAAGATTGATACT
>CAZIDT010000293.1:0-2568 GCA_964537855.1 uncultured Nitrosomonas sp. | reverse complement strand
CATCCAATTCTGCTGAACGCAAAACCCTGACAAGTTGGCATCCTACTTTCCGGCTTCCCCTGATTATCACGGAACCTAATCGTGAAACAAGCATTAACTATGATAGCCAGGGAAACATTACACGTTATCATTTACGTGATTTGTCGAGCACTGCTTCTCGTACTTGGACTATCAGTTACCAGTATCACACAACCGCTCCAGGCTTAATTCTGCAGACCTTAATTGATGGGCCCCGTACCGATGTATCCGATATCACGGTAATCGACTTTTATCCTCCAGATGCAAATTGTATTGGTAACCACGCTGGCTGTCGCGGACAGATTCAGCGAATTACCAATGCACTGGGCCATCAAACTCAAATTTCTCGCTACAATGCGCATGGCCAAATAGAGGAAATGATCGACCCCAACGGATTGGTAACAACCATACTGTATGACGCACGACAACGTGTGTTAAATCGAGTCATTGGAACTGAAATAACTAATTATGAATATGATCCAGTAGGTCAGCTTGTAAAAGTTATTTTGCCAGATGGGGCATCATTGAGTTATACCTATGATGCCGCGCATCGATTGATTGAAATCAAAGATAGTTTAAGTAACCGAATTACTTACACGCTTGATAGTATGGGGAATCGAATCAAAGAAGATGTGTTCGATCCATCCGGTACTTTAATTCAAACACATCGCAGCGAATATGATGCGTTGGGTCGATTGTGGAAATCGATTGGTGCACAAAACCAAATAACCGAATTGGGTTACGACGCTAATGGAAATCTCAGGCAAAGTTTAAATCCACTAGCTTTCGTGACAACGGGTCAATTCGATGCTTTAGATCGTCTTACCCAAATAACCGATCCAGCTCAAGGTTTAACACGACTTCAATACAATCATCAAGATGAAATAACCCAAGTCGCTGCTCCCAATGGCGCTACTACTCGTTATACCTACAATGGATTGGGAGATCTGATTCGTGAAGAATCAGCTGATCGAGGTGTGATCAAATATACTTATGATAATGCAGGCAATCTCAAAACTGTTACTGATGCGCGAGGAGTTAGGCACACCTATTTTTATGATGCATTGAATCGCCCCCTTAAACGATCGCATTCTGCAGTAACCGGTATTCCTGGGACTACCATTCCAACATGGCAATATGATGCGGGCGCTCATGGCAAAGGACGTCTTACTAGCATAACCGATGGTTCAGGCAATACCCAATTTAGCTATGATCAACAAGGTCGTCTTGTTAGTAAAATACAAACCACCAAGGTCGGAACGGTTAGTGTGTCGCATACGCTTGGATATACCTATGATCAAACCGGAAAGCTCACGCAAACAACTTATCCATCTGGCGCTCAGATAACGACTTTATATGGTATCGATGGACGACCGACTGAGATTCAATTTAATGGCACAACACTCATACGTGATATCGCTTATCAACCGTTTGGAGCAGTCAAGCGTTGGGTTTGGTCGAATAATCAAACGCATACACGTGAATTTGACACGGATGGACGATTAGTTCGATATCCACATGGCAATTCCACGCGTACCGTCCACTTTGATGAAGCTGGGCGTATTGCGCAATATTTTCATACAGATACACCGGCGCTTAATCGTTCATTTACGCATGATAGTCTTGACCACCTAACCAGCGAGGTTGGTAGTACCAGCATGGCACTATGGACTTATGATGCAAATGGTAACCGTATCACAAATCAACCAGGCAATCAGCTTTATACCTATGAATATCTTCCCAATAGTAACCGACTCATTAGCATCAGCGGTTCGGCAGTTGAGTCCTATTCGTATGATTTAGCTGGAAATATTATCAGTGATGGTTCAACTAGTTATACCTATAACACAGGAGGTCGCTTATTCCAAGTTGATCGCGCAGGCAAGATTAATCGGTATTTCTATAATGCCTTTGGTGAGCGTGTAATCAAAACGGGTGCCTGGTTAACCAATGGGCCTTATCGATTTGTATACGATTTGGATGGAAAGCTGATCGGTGAGTACGATAAAAATGGCCTAAGACAAGAAACAATCTGGGTTGATGATACCCCCATTGCTGTGATTAAAAAAAATACAGCAGGTGAGTGGATCGTTTATCAAATTCATGCTGATCATTTAAATGCCCCACGAGCAATTCTTGATTCACAACATCGAGTTGTATGGCAATGGTACAGTGGCGCATTTGGCGAAACCTTGCCGGAAGAAGATCCTGATGGAGATGGGATAAAATTTGAATACAATCTCCGCTTTCCGGGGCAGTATTGGGATAAGGAAACTAACCTTCACTACAACTATTTCCGGGATTACGATCCAGAAATTGGGCGCTATATTCAATCGGATCCAATCGGGCTATTGGGGGGATTGAATACCTATGGATATGTTGAACAGAATCCGCTGAGCTTTACTGATCCGACTGGCGAAGCGATTCCGATTCTGATTTGTATCGCTAACCCATGGTGCAGAGGCATGCTATCAGGAGTAACCCAAGCTCTTGGTAATTTAGGATATCAGCTCGCAAAAAAGGGGCAATGCCCAGTAGATTTTAGGGAAG
>CAZIDT010000292.1:0-2570 GCA_964537855.1 uncultured Nitrosomonas sp. | reverse complement strand
AAAAACTCATGAGTAGTACCGATATGGGGCTCCATGAATAACACACGGTAGATTGCAGTATCAGCCTTGAAGGGAGTGAGTGCGGGCTGACGCATAAATTTAATTTGTAAAAAAAGAGGTTGATATGCTTGAAAATTTAACCATTAAATCGCAGCTGATAATTCTTGGAATAATCTCGACTTTGCTACTGGCCGGTGTGGGCAGCTATGGCATTTATGGGATCAATCAAACCAATGAAAAACTTAAAACAGTTTATGAAGACAGAACTGTTCCATTGGCCGATATTTCAGCTATTTTGGATAGAGCACAACGATCTCGATTAAATGCGGTGATTGCATCCAGCTACGAAAGTGTAGAAGAGGCTCATAAACGTGCATCGCTAACGGTGCAGCGTGACTCAGAGATCAATGAGATCTGGAAAAAATATATGCTGACCACGCTGACGCCAGAAGAAAGTTTTCTCAGTAATCAGTTCGTTGAGCGCTGGAAAGTATTTCAAGAGGCGCGCAACATGGCCATCAATTATGCAACACAAGGCGATTTCAAAGCAGCGCACGCTATCGCTATGAATGAGCTCAATCCTAAATTTGATTTAGTGCATGAGACTTTATTTAAGTTAATTCAACTCCAAGAAGATGTGGCGGGTAAGGAATATGAGTTGGCTCAAAGCCAGTCTTCTACCATATTCACAGTGACAGTCTTATTAGTTGTGCTAGGTGTTTTCTTTTCAGGAGTTCTGAGCGTTCTGCTGATTAAAAGCATTATGCAATCGATCAGACAGGTAGTGAATGTGATGGATGATGTGGCTGCAGGCCAGCTCGATAAAAAAATCTTAGCACAAAAACAGAATGAATTAACTCCTTTGCTCGAATCTATGCAACGTATCGTTGCAGTATTAAAGGATTTCATTACTGAGCAAAAGCATATGCAAAAGCAACATTCAAATGGTTTGATGAGCTACCGCATACCCGTTGATAAATTTACTGGTGGATATGCTGAAGTCGTCAAAGCAACTAATGATTTGGTCTCTCAACATATTGCGATTAATCGGCAAGTCGTAGAAGTGATTTCTCATTATGCACAGGGTGATTTATCAGTAGAAATCGGGCGATTGCCAGGGGAAATGGTGAAGATCACTGAAGTAATGGACCAAGTGAAAACGAATCTATTATCCATAAGCAACGAGATTAAATTGTTGCTAGAAGGCGCATTGGCAGGAGATTTCTCTCGACGTGGTGATGTTGCTAGATATCATCACGAATTTAAACAAATGATCACAGGGCTGAACCAGCTCATGCAAATCAATGAAACTGGTTTGGGTGAAGTGGTTAGGGTACTCGGTGCGCTATCGAGAGGGGATCTAACCGAAAAGATTTCGAGTAATTATAAAGGTCTGTTCGAGAAGTTAAAAAACGACACCAATATTACTGTCGAACAATTGACACATATCATCCGGCAGATTAAAGAATCAGCAGAATCGATTAGCACTGCTTCCCAAGAAATCGCGCAAGGTAATTTGGATTTATCGCAGCGGACAGAGGAGCAGGCTTCGAACCTGGAAGAAACCGCTTCGAGTATGGAGGAATTGACATCCACGGTTAAGCAGAATGCAGAAAATGCAAAACAAGCAAATCAATTGGCAGCATCGGCATCGAATGTGGCAGTTAAAGGAGGAGAGGTCGTTGGGCAAGTCGTCGAAACAATGAGTTCGATTAATGAAAGTTCGAAGAAAATTGTTGACATCATCAGTGTCATCGATGGCATCGCTTTCCAAACCAATATTCTGGCATTGAATGCAGCAGTCGAGGCGGCGAGGGCAGGTGAACAAGGCCGGGGCTTTGCCGTGGTTGCAACTGAGGTACGGACGCTAGCACAGCGTTCGGCTGCAGCGGCGAGAGAAATCAAGTCGTTGATCGGAGATTCAGTGAGCAAGGTAGAAAATGGCACGCAGTTAGTTGACCAAGCCGGTAAAACCATGGATGAGATCGTAATGTCGGTAAGGCGTGTAACAGACATCATGGCTGAAATATCAGCAGCGTCGCAAGAGCAAAGTGCAGGTATTGAGCAAGTCAATTTGGCGATTTCTCAAATGGATGAAATTACGCAGCAGAATGCGGCCTTGGTTGAGCAAGCAGCAGCAGCCTCCGAGTCGATGCATGAGCAAGCTGCGCAATTAGCGCAAGCAGTCGCTGTCTTTAAATTACATCACACAGCGCAGGTTGCGAAACATCAGAGCGAGAAAAAAGTAGAACGCAGAGGGCCTGAACGACCTACCAATATCGAACGGCTACCCAAAGCATCTGGTTCAGCAGCAAAAAAGGAAACAACGCCTTTGGGAAAAACCGGAACAGACGGTGATTGGGAAGAATTTTGATCATTAAAATGAAAAAACATCATAGCCACAGCTAGTCGAGGAAGCATTATGAGATTAAATCTTCCAGTGACAAACGTTGAAAGAGAAATGAAAGAAGGGGAATTTCTCGTTTCCAAAACGAATCTGAAAGGAGTGATTACATACGTTAATCAACCCTTTGTGGAAATGAGTGGCTATACAAAACAAGAACTAATCG
>CAZIDT010000291.1:0-2579 GCA_964537855.1 uncultured Nitrosomonas sp. | reverse complement strand
CCAACCGAAGCGAGCATTTGCGCATGCGCGAGTGATCCTTGGATATCGAATTCCGCCAATCGTTTATCAAAATTGACCGACGCAGTATAGCGTTGTACTAGCTCGGAAACGGGTTCGTTAAATCGCCCAGACCAGGTATTGGAATGTTCTTTCACAAAAATGAGCTCTCCCTAACGTTACAAAATCAAATTATCTGAGGCAAATTGGAAATAATTGAAGGTTGATTCTAACCACTTAACTATTCGTATTTAGTTTTGCTTATTTTAGATTAGGAAATTTTCAGGTATTTATGAATTTTAAGCTAGGTTATTTTTTGTGATGAGCAATGACGCATTTACAACACGTAGCGTGTGATTGAGTAAAAAATGAAGAACTGTCTTTTACTTCACTGTGGAATAGTGGATAATTATCGACTTTCATCCCTGTCACATCAATGAGGAGCTATTTATGACAGATCAGTACAAGCAAAACGAGAGTAAAAATACCATTAATTGGACCAATCCTGATGCGCTGCTAAGCATGTTAAGTGGGAAATTTTCTTCCTTTGAAAAGTTTCAAAAAATGCAGTTGCCATCATGGTCAGTGTGGGTGTTCCTGGGTATCCTGCTGCTTGTCATTGCCTGGAGCCAAATTGTTGTGAGTCAGGCCAATTCACGCTTGGAGAAAGGGCAAGCTGAAATAGCGAATCAGCTTGAGTTAGAGCGTTCGACATTGATTAGAAAAGCGCGTGAATATGCAGATGCGCAATATCAGAAAGAAGAAGACCGTTTTGGCCAGGTATTGTCATGGGCAGTGAGAGGTGAATTGTTACGCAACAATCTTGATCAAGTTGGTCAATATTTGAACGAGCTTGTAAAAATGAAAGATACGGAACGCGCTGTTCTGATTGGTGATGATGGTAAATTGTTGGTTTCAACCGATAAAAAACTTGAGGAAGCGGCAGCTCAAGAAATTTATCCTGAAGAATTACTGCAACAAAGAAAAATTACCATTCAATCTGATGTGAATGGTCGTAAATTGTTGATTGTTCCAATCATGGGATTAAACAATAGACTTGCAACGGTAGTCATTAGCTACAAAAATCCACCTTTGAAGGCTAACTAAAAGCTACTAAAATGCACTGTTACCCCCTTGTTTATCAAATATAAACAAGGGGGTATTGTTTTATTAAGTCACGCGTCTGATTTGAGCGCCCACCGAAGAAAGCTTTTGTTCAATATGCTCGTATCCCCGATCAAGGTGATAAATCCGATCGATCAGGGTTTCACCTTGTGCCACTAATCCAGCAATAACCAGACTTGCTGATGCTCTTAAATCGGTAGCCATTACATTCGCGCCATCCAGCTGCTGAATGCCTTTGATAACGGCCGTATTACCTTCCACAGTAATATCTGCATTGAGACGTTTTAATTCTTGCACATGCATAAATCGATTTTCAAAAATAGTTTCAGTGATCAATGCTGTTCCTTCTGCAATGGCATTAAGTGCCATAAATTGGGCTTGCATATCAGTTGGAAAGGCAGGGTAGGGGGCCGTTCTCAAACTGACTGACTGAGGTCGTTTTTTCATCACAAGATGAATCTGATCTTGATCAGAGTTGATGATAGCACCGGCTTCTAATAACTTGCTGATCACGGCATCTAATGTTTCGGCGCGTGCCTTTCTCAGTAGAATTTCACCGCTTGTGGCCGTGGCTGCGGTTAAGAAAGTACCTGTTTCAATACGATCTGGCATCACTTCATAAGAAATACCGTGTAAAGCCTCAACACCTTCTATCGTAATGACATCAGTACCCGCGCCACTAATTTTTGCGCCCATTTGATTTAAGCAATCAGCAAGATCGATGATTTCAGGTTCGCGCGCCGCGTTCTCAATGATGGTTATACCCGAAGCAAGCGTAGCTGCCATCATAAGATTTTCAGTACCTGTCACCGTCACGATATCCATGAGAATTTGTGCGCCAATAAGTTTGCTTGCTTGTGCACGGATGTAGCCATGTTCGATCACAATTTCTGCTCCCATTGCTTGTAAGCCTTTGATATGCTGGTCTACTGGGCGTAAGCCGATTGCACAACCACCTGGTAACGAAATATGAGCTTCACCCAATCGGGCAACTAATGGACCTAATACCAGGATAGCGGCGCGCATCGTTTTAACCATCTCATACGGTGCAGTTGGGTTGGAAATGTGTTTTGCGGCTAATTCGATTTTAGAATGGCTACTTTGTGTGGTTACACCCATTTGCTGGAGTAGGCTCAGCATGGTCACAATATCCATTAAATCAGGCACATTGCGCAGTTCGAAAGTGTCTTTCGTCAGCAGTGAAGCACATAGTAAAGGAAGTGCCGCATTTTTTGCACCTGAAATGGTAATTTCCCCCTTCAGTGGGTGGCCTCCCTGAATTAAGAGTTTTTGCATAAGCGTTGTAAAGGAAGAGAAAGATGAGGGTAAGCGGTTGTTCTGGAGCGATAGCGAAGTTATGATACAAAGAACGATGCGTTAGCATCGATATTCCAAAACTATAAACTTAACATAAATGGAGCAAGAATGGCTAAACAAATCATTCAGACAGTTGATGC
>CAZIDT010000290.1:0-2581 GCA_964537855.1 uncultured Nitrosomonas sp. | reverse complement strand
ATGATTGGCATACTAATTATTTCCCACGAAAACCTGGGTGAGGAATTTGTTCGATGTGCAACGCACATTTTAGGCGAACGACCTAAAAACCTGATTTGCCTGGCGATTCAAGCACATGATGACCCAGCTTTTAACGTAGCTCAGGCAAAAAAGCTACTCGCTGAGCTCGATCATGGGGAAGGGGTCTTGATCATCACCGATATTTGTGGTGCCACGCCCTGCAATATCGCTAGCCAACTCACGATTCCTGGAAAGGTGGCTTGCTTAGCCGGTATTAATTTATCGATGCTGCTGAGAATTTTAAGCTATCGCAACGAACCGCTCGATTCCGTGATAAACAAAGCCCTCGATGGTGGAAAAAAGGGTGTAATGGAAATTCAACCGGAGCTTCATCATGCTTCATAAAGAAGCCACGATCCTTAATAAACTCGGACTCCATGCGCGAGCTTCGGCTAAGCTCACCAAATTAGCGGGGCAATTCGATAGTGAAGTATGGATAACCCGTAACGGTCGGCGCGTCAATGCAAAAAGTATCATGGGGGTTATGACCTTAGCGGCCAATAAAGGCTCCGTGCTTGAGATCGAAATTTCGGGCAAAGATGAAGCAACCGCTATGGATGCAATCGTCGCGCTCATCAACAATTTATTTGACGAAGACGAATGAGCTTTCTTTTGCATGGTGTTGGCGTTTCTGAAGGGATTGCGATCGGTCACGCCCATCTCGCCTCACCGGCTGCATTGGATGTACCGCATTACTTATTGCCTAAAAGTCAAATCGAGCATGAGGTCGATCGACTTAAACACGCTTTCACCACGGTTCGTCAGGAACTCGAAGCACTCCAAGATTCGGTCAGTGAAGGGCCTGCGTTTGCAGAATTCAACGCATTCCTCGAATTGCATCATATGATTTTGGATGATCCCACCTTGTCCGATGCCGCGGTAAATTGCATCATCCAAACGCAGTGCAATGCTGAATGGGCGATTCATCAACAGATGGAAGTGCTCATCGCCCAATTTGAAGCCATTGAGGATGCGTATCTGCGTGAACGCAAAACAGACGTAACGCAAGTGGTCGAACGTATCTTAAAAGTGTTGCTTGGGTTACCGGGTTATATCCCGCCTCCCCTTAAACATGATGGCAATAGTATATTAGTGGCACATGATTTGAGTCCTGCGGATGTGATGCAGTATAAACAGCACCAATTTGCTGCCTTTCTCACCGATTTGGGTGGGGTTACGTCGCATACTGCCATTGTCGCACGCAGTTTAAACATTCCATCCATCGTGGCCATGCAGCATGCGCGCCATATTATATATAACAATGATTTGTTAATCGTTGATGGCAGCCGCGGGATCGTGATTGTCAATCCTGACAAACATATTCTGGCTGAGTATCGCCTTAAGAAAAACCAGCTCGATTTAGAAAAACGTAAGCTTAAACGACTCAGAACGCTGCCAACCATTACACTCGATGGCAGTATTATTGAGCTACACGCTAACATCGAACTTCCCCAGGATATCGAGCCCGTCCAAGAAAGCGGTGCAACGGGGATCGGTCTCTTCCGAAGCGAATTTCTGTTTTTAAACCGCGATGATCTCCCCAGTGAAGAAGAGCAATTCGAGGCCTATCGTGTCGTTGCGGAGAGCATGCAAGGTATGCCTGTTACGATTCGAACCTTCGACTTGGGTGCTGATAAAAACCTTAAGCAAGACAGCCATCGTGCTGCAACGAATCCCGCATTAGGGCTGCGAGCCATTCGGTTAAGTCTAGCGGAACCCACTATGTTTCTCACCCAATTGCGGGCTATTCTGCGAGCGTCTGCTTTTGGTAATGTGCGCATCCTTATTCCGATGCTTTCCGGTGATTTTGAAATTAACCAAACCTTGCACTACATTGAGCAGGCCAAACAAGCCTTACGTGAAGCTCAACAACCATTTGATGAAGCCATTCCGATCGGCGGCATGATTGAAATTCCGGCAGCTGCCTTATGTGTTGAATCATTTATGCGTAAGCTCGATTTTCTATCGATTGGTACCAACGACTTGATCCAATATACGCTCGCGATTGATCGGGTCGATGAAACAGTTGCACATTTGTATGACCCCCTTCACCCTGCAGTACTCTGGTTATTATCAAAAATCATCCATGCGGCTAACATTGAAAATATCTCGGTATCTGTCTGTGGAGAAATCGCAGGCGATATTCAATATACGCGCTTATTACTCGGTATGGGATTGAAGCAATTCTCGATGTATCCGGCCCAGATTCTGACTATCAAACAAGAAATATTAAAAAGCCATTTACCTTCGATCAAACCGCTGACCAGAAAAATTCTGAAAACGGATGATCCTGAAAAAATCCGTCATCTTTTGTCGCGACTCAATCATTAAGCTCGTCCTTTTATTGGGTTGTACCAACGTGGGCATTAGACCAGATAAACCACATTCGCATTGCCAGATGCTATATTATTCTCACGAAAATACGTATGATTAGCCTTTTGTTTAGTATCTTTTATTAGTAAACTTCTCGACGTATGCATGATTCAGATTCAATTGGGATCGTTACCCCGCAACGCTTACA
>CAZIDT010000289.1:0-2585 GCA_964537855.1 uncultured Nitrosomonas sp. | reverse complement strand
ATAGTTTTACATGAGAAAGATATGGATTTTCAGATCCATGATGTTGATCCCAACAATAAACCTGAAGATCTTGCTGTAATAAGCCCTTATGGACAAGTTCCTGTTCTAGTTGAACGGGATCTTGTCCTCTATGAATCTAATATTATTAATGAGTACATTGATGATCGCTTCCCTCATCCTCAATTGATGCCGGCCGAGCCTGTTATGAGGGCTAGGGCGCGGTTGTTGTTGCATCGATTTGAACAAGAGTTATTTTGTCATATCGAGGCTGCTGAGCAAAATGATCATAAATTAACGGATTCAGCTCGTAAAGTCATTACAGAAAATTTAACGATGATTGCTTCTCTTTTTGATAAGCAAAAGTATATGTTAGGTGATGAATATTCAATGCTGGATGTTGCAATCGCACCTCTGTTATGGCGACTTGAGTATTATGGTATTCGTTTACCAAAACAAGCGGCACCACTGCTTAAATATTCAGAACGTTTATTTAGCAGGCCACTGTTCATTGAAGCATTGACACCATCAGAAAAAATGATGCGTAAATAGCAGCAGTATAGTTGGTGTGCTGTCGCTAGCTTGAAGTGCTCATAAATTTGGCATTAATTCTCATTGCAACAGCACCAACACCGATAAAAGCTGTTCCACAGATAATTAGCACAATTGGCCATCCAAGTACATCATTAAAGTGTATATAGCTGTAATGGCTAATATAACTTAGCATGGCTAAGGTACCTACGAGTAACAGTGTTCTATTTTGAGCTGCAACGCTTACATAGATGAGTGTTGCAGCCAATCCTAAGAATAATACTTCATAAGTTTGATGCTTCAGAAAATCAAAAGTCGAGATCAACAAGCTGATAGAACCAAAAAAATACCAGAACGATGATATTACTCGATGAGATGAATGTCCAAGTGCCCATGCTATAAACATTAGCGATAACCCGATTATAAAACTGATTACATTTCCATCTACTTCTAATAATTCCAGTGTTGTAATAAAAAAGATGCTCCCAAAAAGAATGGTTGTAAATGCGAGAGTCGTTCTTTTTTTCTGCAAGAAAATACAACCTTGCTGAATAAACATAATAAGAGACATGAATAAAACGCCATGGAGAGGATCATCTCCACGTGAAAATTCATCAAGCATTACAAAAATTCCGGTCGGTTGAAATAAAGCTGCTATTAACAATAAAGGGGTCGCGATTCGACCATATTTTGTATTATCCATAATAGCAATTGCGATTAGAAATAATACAAAACCGGTACCCAGTGTCACTGTAATTCGTTCGATTGATCCCAGCTGCTCCCATTGCATTTCAATAAAAATACAAATGCCTGAAAATACTAGAATGCTTCCAATATAGCCGAAAATCCTGGAAAGTATCCCTGATGTCCTCTGTTTTGTAACATTTTTTGTATCAGTTAAAGCAGTGATAACCTCTTGAATTGATAATTGATGATTTTTTACGATATCGATAATTGCTTGTAGTGCTTCCTGCTTATTAGACATGTCGATGCTCATTGACCAGATTGAGTGATCCAGCCAATAAAACTGAGGTTACCATAAGAAAATTCACTCCCGTAATCGGAAATTGGAAAGCTTCTTCCCCCAGTTTTTTTTACTCGATGAAGATGTTTCGAGGTATTACTACCAAATAATTCACCTAATAATCCCCGTGAGCGATAGCTTGCTGGTTCTAATTCATAGCCATCTGGAGATTTGCTATTAGTATCGATAACATACGGTGAAAATTCTTTGACTAAAATTTCATTTTGCAGATTGATCAAGTGATCAGGCAGGCTATAGTGAATTTTGCGAGTGCTTTCTTTTTGACCGTTGTATATAAATAATTCACGGACATTTGCACCTTCATGCTCCTTTTTATTCATCAATTTCATATAAAGCTTCTGATCTTTAACGATAAAATCGATATGAAAGGGTGAATGATTGTCATAGCGCATAACGCTGAACACCAATTCATAGTTTGGAGGTTCATCGTTATGCTGAGGAAGGTATCTAGCCAATAGAAAGCTAATCACCAAAATGACAGGTAAACCTAGTCCTATGATTAAAGCAAAGTTTTCCTTTAGAAAATTTTGTTTCATTAAAATCCTTTCATAAAAAAACAAAGCTTACTATGTCAGAAAGTACTTGAAACTAAGAAAATGGCGCTTATTTTGATCTAAATTAGTTAAATAATTAATACTTGAAATTGATCTGCAGGGATAATGAGTTTACAGGTACTGCAATTGATCGTCTTGAATAAACAGCATATTGAATAACATGAATAAAGCGTGTACGGTGATAATTAATAGAAAACTTAATTGAAACAATGCTTCGATGCCACATCATATTGAATTACCTATAAATGGAATGACTTGCGCAGCTTGTGCAGCGCGACTCGAAAAAAATTTAAATAAATTACATGGAGTTCACGCATTCGTTAATTTTGCAAACGAAAAAGCAAGTGTAGATTATGAAGAATCGCTGACGCAGCCCAAGGAGATTATTCAGTCGATTAAAGATTCGGGATTCGATGTGCTGCCTGAGGCACTCCAGCTTAAGATAGACGGTATGACAT
>CAZIDT010000288.1:0-2593 GCA_964537855.1 uncultured Nitrosomonas sp. | reverse complement strand
GGGGTGCTTGATCTTCACCAACTGGCACACGATTAGCACGATAAATGAGAATATCCGCACTCTGCAACAATGGATAACCCAGGAATCCGTAAGTGCTTAAATCTTTTTCAGTCAGTTTTTCTTGTTGGTCTTTATAGGTGGGTACTCGTTCAAGCCAGCCCAACGGAGTAATCATGGAGAGTAGTAAATAGAGCTCAGCGTGAGCAGGTACTTTAGATTGAATAAACAGTGTGGCTTGTGCCGGATCAACTCCAGCAGCTAACCAATCAATGATCATTTCCCATGTATGTTGCTCGATCATTTCAGGTGAATCGTAATGGGTAGTTAACGCATGCCAATCTGCTACAAAAAATAAACATTCATATTGTTGTTGCAAAGTTACCCAGTTTTTTAGAACACCGTGGTAATGCCCTAGATGTAAATGACCTGTTGGACGCATACCCGATAAAACACGATCAGCAAACATGATTAATTTCCTAAATTAATTCGTTATAAGTTAAATAGTGATTAAATATATAAGCCAAATACCCAAACAATTATTTGTTTCAGTAGCAGAATCATAGGCCAAACGATAGCTCCCAGTATACCGGTAACCAATAATAGTAAAAGGATCATGAATCCGTAGGGTTCAATACGCGAGAATGCATACGCAATTTGGTTTGGAAGTAGGCTAATTGCCATACGACCACCGTCCAAAGGGGGGAGCGGTAATAGATTTAAGACCATTAAAATAAGATTAATCTCGATTCCAGCTTGACCCATTAATATCATAGGTTTTGCATAAATATGATCAGGAAAAGAGACAGCACCTAATTTCAGAATGATGGCCCAACAGCACGCCATAAAAAGATTCGCAGCAGGACCAGCTGCAGCAACCCATAGCATATCACGTTTTGGGCGGTGTAACCGACTAAAATTAACCGGAACTGGCTTTGCCCAGCCGAATAAAAAGCCTGTTCCCATGGTTAATTTACCAATAATAAATAATGTTAACGGGACAATGATTGTACCCATCGGATCAATATGTTTGACCGGATTTAAACTGATACGTCCGGCTTGATAAGCAGTTAAATCTCCAAAGTGCTTAGCAATATAGCCATGAGCCGCCTCATGGAGCGTTATGGCGAAAATAACGGGTAATGCGTAAATCGCAACTCCTTGAATAATACTTTCAAAGTTATCCATTAGTTGGAAAGTCCAAAAGGTTTGAGGCTTCCTTTTCCTTGTCTAATGAGTGCCGGAGTATCCGTTGTTAAATCAATGACAGTAGTCATTTCAATGCCACATGAGTTGACAGCTAAAACTAATTCAACTTGATGTTCAAGTTGCTGCCGAATTTCTTCAGCATCCGTGAGTGGTAATTCATCGCCCGGCAAAATCAGTGTAGAGCTTAAAATTGGTTCATTGAGTTCAGCAAGTAATGCATGTGCGACAGGATGATCTGGAACTCGCAATCCAATTGTGTGCCGCTTAGCGTGTTGTAAGCGACGAGGTACTTCTTTGCTGGCTTGGAGAATAAAAGTATAGCTACCCGGTGTATTAGCTTTGAGTAAACGAAATTGACTGTTGTCGACTTTTGCATAAGTTGCAATCTCAGCTAAGTCGCGACATACCAAGGTGAAATGGTGATGTTCATCAACCTGGCGAATAATACGGATTCGGTTCATGGCTTCTTTATTGCCAATCTGACAACCAAGTGCATAACATGAATCGGTTGGGTAGACGATAATGCCACCCTCTCGAAGTATTGCAACAGCTTGCCTTAATAACCTTGGCTGAGGGTTCTGTGGGTGAATTGTAAAAAATTGTGCCATAGAAGAATACGATATCGATAATTGTAATTGAACTAGATTTCCCAATTTTGCCATATTGGGGTACAGTTAGCAGGAAGAGGAGGTATTTGTCCTAAATCGAAGTGACTTTCACCGGGCCCATGAAAATCTGACCCACAGGAAGCGAATAAATTTAGGCGGTTACTATATTCAGCAAACAATTGGATTTGTTCAGGGGAGTGACTCGGGGAAACGATTTCGATACCCAATCCGCCTAATTCTTGGAATTCGTTTAGTAATGATTCTAATAAACGTTTGTTTAATTGATAACGACCAGGGTGGGCGATTACTGCTTGACCACCACTGATGTTGATCCAGCTAACGGCATCATGTAGTGAGGCCCATTGGTGAGAAGCATAGCCAGGCTTTCCTTTTACTAAATATTTTTTAAATACAGATCTAACATCTTTTGCATAGCCTTTTTCTACCAAAAAGCGTGCAAAGTGTGTTCTTCCTATTAACTTACCGCTACTTGCGTAGAATTGAGCTCCTTCAAAGCTTCCATGGATACCGAATTTATCTAATTGCCTTGCAATATTTTGAGCACGACCAATTCGACCTTCGCGAATTGCGCTTAAACCATTAACCAAGGGAGAAGATTGCGGGTTAATCCCTAATCCAAGGATGTGTAGCGTTTTGTTTTGCCAAGTAACGGAAATTTCAACACCAGCAATAAATGTGATATTTTTCTCGCGCGCAGCCCTGCTTGCTTCTTCTATTCCTGCAATATCATCGTGATCGGTGAGGGCTAGTACCTGAAT
>CAZIDT010000287.1:0-2639 GCA_964537855.1 uncultured Nitrosomonas sp. | reverse complement strand
CTATCTGCTGCCTATACCGTAGCACGTATGCTAGAAAGAGATGATTTCAGCAAACGCTATCGGGAAAATCAAGCCATTGCATTGCATGAGTTCTTGTATCCACTGATACAAGGTTATGATTCTGTTGCGCTTAAGGCTGATATTGAATTAGGGGGAACCGATCAGAAATTTAATTTATTAGTAGGCCGAGAATTACAAAAACATTTTGGTTTGGCTCCACAATGCATCTTAACCATGCCACTATTAGAGGGCCTGGATGGCGTTAATAAGATGTCTAAATCCTTAAAAAACTACATCGGAATTACAGAAAGTGCAACTGAAATTTTCGGTAAGATTATGTCCATTTCTGATAGCCTAATGTGGCGCTACATTGAGTTACTTTCATTTGAAAGCATCGATACGATCAATTACTGGAAAGAAACGGTTGATAATGGCCAGAATCCAAGAGATATTAAGGTAGTTTTTGCTCAAGAAATCGTTACCCGTTTTCATAGTAAAACTGCGGCGGAGCATGCGCTAATGGATTTTGAAGCACGCTTTAGGAATGGTTTGCTTCCAGATGATATCCCTCAGAAATCTATCCAAATTAATGGAAATGAGGTGGCGATTAGTCAGCTGCTTAAACAAGCAGACCTAACCAGTAGCACGAGTGAGGCTTTACGCATGATTGAGCAAGGTGGGGTAAAAATCGATGGTGATAAAATTAGCGATAAAGCATTGAAAATTACTTCTGGAAAAACCATTACTATTCAAGTTGGAAAGCGCAAGTTTGCAAAAATTACGATTAACTCCGCATAAATAAATCTTCTAATAAGGAAGTATTAGTCTCTAAAATTTTGATACTGCAGCGGGAAATCCGTAATCGTTTTCTTCACAAATGCAATACATTGTTGCAGATCATCTCGATTTTTCCCAGAAACACGCACTGTATCCGCTTGAATGCTCGCTTGTACCTTAATTTTACTGTCTTTGATTAGCTTAACAATTTTTTTTGCTAGCTCGGTTTCTATTCCCACTTTTACAGTACAGGAACGCTTAACTTTATTCCCGCTCACTTTTTCAATTTTATCGCTGATATCGAGGCATCGCATATCTACACCGCGCTTGCTTAATTTAGTATTAAGAATATCTTGCACTTGGCTCAACTGGAAATCATTGTCAGCATAAACCGTTAAAACCATTTCAGCTTGTTCTACATGTGCATCGGAACCTTTAAAATCAAATCGTGTGCCAACTTCTTTATTGGTCTGATCAATCGCATTCTTGACCTCTGTTTTATCGACCTCGGATACGATATCAAATGATGGCATAGCGTAATTCAAATAGAATTTTTTTATGTTTGCGTATCAACATTAATTCCTAAACAGAGAAAGAAGAACCACAGCCACAGGTACTCGCAGCGGATGGGTTTTTAATGACAAATTGAGCACCTTGAGAATTTTCTACATAATCGATTTCAGCACCAATCAAATACTGGTAGCTCATTGAATCAATCAATAACTTAACACTTTGTTTTTCGATTACGAGATCATCTTCATTCTCTAATTCATCGAAAGTAAAGCCATATTGGAAACCAGAGCACCCACCGCCACTGACAAAAACTCTTAGCTTTAAGTTAGGATTTTCTTCTTCCTCTATAAGCTGCTTAACCTTATTGGCAGCGTTATCAGTAAAAACGAGCTGACTATGTACCGCCTGATTTTCTTCTAAGTGATTAAATTGCATCTATGCTCCTCCAATTCGTAACTATTTATTGATGTTTATAAACAAACAGATTAAGTTTGTTCACTTTACGGTAAGATTGGAACATGTTCTATCCCTAAGGTTTCAGAAAAACCAAACATTAGATTCATATTTTGAACAGCTTGCCCTGCCGCTCCCTTAACTAGGTTATCAGTAACCGAAAGTACAACAACCGTTTGCCCTCCCTGAGGACGGTGAACCGCAATCCTACAATAATTGGACCCCCTCACCGAACGCGTTTCAGGGTGGCTTCCCGCAGGCAAAACATCAACAAATTGTTCTTTTTTATATCGTTCTTCAAACAATGCTTGCAGGTCAATTTTAGCCTTACTATTCGTTAATCTCGCGTATAGCGTAGCATGAATTCCACGAACCATAGGAGTCAAGTGTGGAACAAATGTTAATTGAATCAATTTACCTGCTACATTGGACAAACCTTGGCGAATTTCTGGAAGATGACGATGACCCGATACTCCATAAGATTTAAAATTATCAGCGGCTTCTGAGAAAAGCGTATGCACTTCCGCTTTTCGGCCAGCGCCTGACACGCCTGATTTTGTATCCGCAATCAATGAATTAGTATCGACTATCTTAGCTTCAATCAATGGTAAGAAACCTAATTGAACAGCCGTGGGATAGCAGCCAGGGTTTGCGATAATACGTGCTTTTCTTATTTGTTTACGATTAATTTCTGGCAGACCATATATCGCCTCAGATACAAGTTCGGGACATGCATGCGACATACCATACCATTTTTCCCATTCAGCAATATCTTTTATTCTAAAATCTGCTGATAAGTCAATCACTCTAACACCTGCATCCAATAATTCTCGAGCCTGGCGCATCGCTATCCCATTTAGGATAGCAAAAAACACGACATCACATTGATTTAGTTT
>CAZIDT010000286.1:0-2649 GCA_964537855.1 uncultured Nitrosomonas sp. | reverse complement strand
ATGATTTACGCTGGTTAGCCAAGTAGTTAAGATTGAATCATGATGGGATGTTTAGGGTAATGTTAGCGGGATTTAAAGTAAGTTTTCAGCGCTTGTTATGTGTTTTTAATGATTTCAGTTGCAGCAACTAGGGTGGGTACGATTGCGTCGCAATCGAGTTCTTTTACGTCCTGCCCTTCATTATAACCATAAGGTACACAGAAAATTGCACAACCCGCTGCGCGTGCTGCAATTGCGTCGTTTAATGAATCCCCAATGAGTAATAATTGATGTGGTTCAATCTGAAAGAATTGGCATGCATGTAATAGAGGGAGTGGATCAGGCTTTTTCTTTGGCAAACTGTCTCCCGATAAAACGAGTTCAAAATAATGAAATAACTGTGTTTCTTTTAATAAAGGCACGGTAAATGCTTCAGCTTTATTCGTGATACAAGCTAAACGGAAACCCTTTTGTTGTAGGATTTTCAGCCCTTCTACCACGCCAGGGTAAGGTCGAGTTTGTTTGCTAAGATTTTCTCGATAGTGATGCTCATAAATTGGAAGGGCTTTTTCAAATAAAGCTGGCTCAGGTTCAATATCGAGATGATTGGTTAAAGTACGCTTAACGAGCTTATGAATCCCTTTTCCAATAAACGTTTGTATGGTCGCAAACGATAATTCCGGTTTACCTAATTCAACCAACATGAGATTAGCTGCTGTCGCCAGATCCATGGCAGTATCCAGCAAAGTTCCATCAAGATCGATGACGACAGCCTTAATCGCCAGTGGGGTAGCAATTTCATTTTTAAGATAAATCTGTTGAGGGGAAGCAGAATGTGTCATAGAGAATATTGATTGTTATGATTGAATGCGTTCAACAGCTATACCTTAACGCTGATTGCTCTACGCTTTAACTTTAGCTAATTCACTGCGCATTGCAGCGATCACAGTATCATAGCGATGCGGATCACTATCTTTACCAGCACCATAGATGGCAGATCCTGCAACGAAGGTGT
Organism: uncultured Nitrosomonas sp.; assembly: GCA_964537855.1. GTDB lineage: Bacteria > Pseudomonadota > Gammaproteobacteria > Burkholderiales > Nitrosomonadaceae > Nitrosomonas. The sequence goes on along the minus strand of CAZIDT010000286.1, from coordinate 1,655 downwards.
CCGCACCTGCGCGAGCGATTTCAGCGATGTTATCAACTTTTACGCCACCATCAATCTCGAGCAAGATATCTTTTTTACCACTCGCATCGATGCGCTTACGAACAGCTTGCAATTTATTGAGTGCTTCAGGGATAAATTTCTGCCCACCAAAACCTGGATTGACTGACATAATCAAAATCAAATCGAGTTTATCCAAAATATGATCTAGGTAGCTTAATGGCGTAGCCGGATTAAAGACTAACCCTGCTTTACAACCTTGTTCTTTGATTAAACCAATCGTACGATCGATATGATTAGTAGCTTCGGGGTGAAAGGAAATGATATTGGCACCAGCTTTAGCGAAATCAGGAACAATGCGATCCACGGGGTCAACCATTAAGTGAACATCAATCATCGCTTTCGTGAGTGGACGAATCGCTTCGCACACTAGTGGACCAATTGTTAAATTAGGTACATAGTGATTATCCATTACATCAAAGTGAATAATATCTGCACCGGAATCTAATACATTGGTGATTTCTTCACCGAGTTTTGCAAAATTTGCAGACAAAATACTGGGAGCAATTCGAAACATGACTAGCCTCTTATTATTAAATTGTGCATTTTAACCGTAAATTGTTATTTCGCGTTAATGTCCGTGGTGTGAATTTTAAAACTTCCCTCGTTTTCATTTTAAGATCGATGTAAGGCAGTGGTTTCCATGCGATTAATTGCAAGGCTAATCGAAATATTAACAATATTACCTGCCCATGTTAAAAGCTTGGGATTTGTAGCGGGTGTTTGCTGGTTGCAGCAGCAAGCTACTTTACCTGAAAGTATAACTTTCTGGGTTTTGCCATTGTTAGCAGGTTTGATTGCTGGATTGACTTTTTACAGTAGCCAATTAACAAAAGTTATTAGCGCATGCTTTATTTTTTGTTTTTTTCTTGCTTTAGGATTTTTTTGGGCAGCGCTTAATGCACATTGGCGACTTACCGATGCATTACCAGAAGCGTGGGAAAGTCGTGACATTAAAGTTGTCGGCGTAATCGCATCATTACCAGAAATTACCCAGCGTAGCTTACGCTTTCAGTTTGATATTGAAAGAATTTTAACAGCTGAAGCAAGCGTACCGAAGCATATTTTAATTACTTGGTATCAAGATCAACCTAACAAGATTGCGATTGAACCGGGAGAGCGATGGCAACTAGTGGTTCGATTAAAGCGCCCCCATAGCAACGCCAATCCTTATGTGGCAGATACGGAGATAAAATATCTAGAACGCAATATCCGAGCAATCGGCTATGTACGGCATTCAGATCAGAATAGACGCTTGGATGAGCAAGTGTTTGCGTCATCCTACTTCATTGAGCGAATGCGGGATCAAATTCGTAAACGCTTTAATACATTATTACCTGATTATCCCTACACTGGAGTTTTAATTGCGCTGGCAATTGGTGATCAGCGTTCAATTTCCAAGGATCAATGGCAGTGGTTCGTTCAAACCGGTACCAGTCACTTAATGGCGATTTCTGGGTTGCATGTAACAATGATTGCTGCGTTAGCATTTTCTGTTTTCTACTGGGTATGGTGTCGGTTTCCGTGGCTTGTGGTGCGATTGCCTGCCCGTAAATTTGCACTAGCTGTAGGATTGATCACAGCGTTAGGGTATGTAT
>CAZIDT010000285.1:0-2653 GCA_964537855.1 uncultured Nitrosomonas sp. | reverse complement strand
ATCAATAAGATTATGATAGGCAACAGCAACTTTCGCTTCATTATCGATTGCATTGGTGACAGGACCGATAATGCCAATTTTAGGATTCTTTTGGAGATGGCGAACTAATTTAGAAAGCCATGAACCTGTAACAACGGTATCATTATTCAATAAGCAAATAAATTTGCCTTGAGCTGATGCTATACCTTGGTTATTTGCACGGGAGTAGCCCCGATTTTCAGTATTGAGAATTACAGTAAGTTTTGGATGTGATAGATTCTCTAGATATTGAGGAGTGCCATCAGATGATGCATTATCGATTACAATGACCTCATAATTTGGATAATCAGTATCATTTAGAACACTTTCAAGGCAAATTTGGTTTAGCTGTAGATTGTTATAAGTAACAACTATGATAGATACAAGAGGATAAAACTTACGAATCGCTAGATCGAAATCAGTCTGTCGTATTTCCCAAGTATTTTCTAATGCGAATTGGCGACGCGCTTGTTGTTTGTAACGATTATCAGAATTTACCTCTGCTTCAATCGCTTCTATAAAGGCTAGCGCATTATCAGCGAGCGCGATATGCCCGGCATTTGATATTGAAATTAACTCAGGTAAGGTAACAGATACAATTGGTTTACCTGCTGCTAGCATTTCATATACTTTCACAGGATTAGTTGCTTCAGTTAGGGGTAGGTGTTTAAAAGGAATAATACAACAGTCCCAATTTGTAATAAGTTTAGGTAGCTCCTGATATGGTTTTTCTCCATAGAGCATAATATTTGGACAGGTATCAAATGGGGTTGTATCTGCACTAAATGTGCTTCCGATTAAAGAAAATTGCCATGATGGCCTTAATAGAGCAATTTCAGCTACCAAAGTACTATCAAACCAATCAGCAATCGCACCAAAATAACCAATAATTAGCTGAGAAGATGAAGAATGCTCTATATCAGGAGTGGCTGCAAAATGGGGGTAATCAACACCGTTCCGGATAAGGGCCAGATTGGGAGATAGGTTTTGTACTTTTTTAAATAAGAACTCTGATGAAGTGACTACCAAATCCGAGCGTTTTATCAATAGATTTTCTTCATCGAGCATTTGCTTTTCATTTGTAGAAAAACCTGCGTGATGATCCAGACAGTCATAAACTATAAAATTTCCTGCTTTTTGTAGCTCTAGTGCAATCTGGGTCCAGTAGGGTAATTGGACAATGCATACCCAATGATGATCATTTTTTGAAAAGTAATCCAGTAGGGCATTTGTTATCCTATCGATGTCGTGCTGTGATGGTACAGTTTGGTAAACATTTATACTTTTCTGCCCCGGAAGTTGTATTGCATCAATTCCATTTTCAATGGGTGTTATAGAAAATTTCGAGCCAAATGTAAGACTGACGTAGGCAACTGGATGCCCTTTATTTGCGAATCTCCGAGCGATTTGCTGGGGGCGCTGGAACCGAAAATGCCAATCGATGATCGGTAAAAATAATATTCCGTATGGTTTATGTTTATACGGCCAGTGTTCAGGCATCAAGAAGTCGTTTTGTTTGTTTAATAACTCAGTGCGATCAGATATCTGTTCTTTGTTGAAACGTAGCTCCTCAAAGAAAGGCTTAAAACCTACATTTCGGAGAGGGCGTCCAAATAATTGGATATATTGGTTACGAATTGTAAGTTTAACAGTGGGACTGGCAGGTAGCTTCTGAAAAAGATAGCGGAGTTTTGATTCAATCCACATACGATCACTAGCCAGTAGGCCGTAACGAAGTGATCTAGCTAAAAAACGTAGAGGAGCTGTCAAGCGCCATGAATGACTTAGTTTCATTGTTCTGATCAACGTTGAAGCAGCGATTAGCTTTGCTTCTATACTAGAAATTTCATTTATTTTGTTATTTTGCTCTGTGATAACCTGGTTCAGATTGCCGATCAATGTTGAAGCAGTGATTAGCTTTGCCTCTATACTAGAAATTTCATTTATTTTGTTATTTTGCTCTGTAATAACCTGGTTCAGATTGCCGATTTCTTCAACATGATCCGAAATTATGTTATTAAGATTGGTAATTTGTTCATAGTTATTTTTATCTATTTGTTTTAGGTTGAGAATCTGTGTGTCTTTCTCGACAATGATTTGGTTAAGGAAAGCAATTTGAATTTCTTTGTCCTCATGCTCAATCAAACAATCTTTTAAAACAAGATTTAAGCAATTAAACCAATTTGGTTCAACATAGGCTAATAAAATTTGATCGCCTTGCCAGAAGGTTTTTGGAATAGTTCCGCATGCAATTACTTTAGACCAAACCAGTTTAAACCCGTTATTCAATACCAAAGGAATATTGTTAGGGAGAAATGTTGAGAAATGCTCTTGAATGCGATCATGTTCTTGGTATGGTATTATCAATATGACCACTTTTTTTGCGTAGCTAGATAAGGTATTTAATGCTCCAAATGGGTGATGTAGATGCTCTAATGTATTTGATGAAAAAACAATATCAAAAACTTCTTTTTTCTCTGGGGAGCGATTTAACCAATCTTCAAAGAGAAAGTGAATCGCTGGATAACGCTGTGCAGCCTTTTTGATTGCAATTTCAGCAAAATCGATGCCTGTAATTTGTGAAGGATCAATATAATTGGCCCAGACAGCAGTTCCATCGCCTTCAGCACATCCC
>CAZIDT010000284.1:0-2660 GCA_964537855.1 uncultured Nitrosomonas sp. | reverse complement strand
TGAACACCTTCAGCGACATGTCCGATATCTTGAAGAATATCAGTCAGCTGCATACCTGCTGCAAGTCGTAATCCCACCTGGCGATTACGTGATAAATTACCTGTGCAGGTTAGAATTAAGTCACCTAATCCAGCAAGTCCCATAAATGTTTCTTTGTGCCCACCCAAGGCAACACCTAGTCGGGTTATTTCGGCTAATCCTCGGGTGATGAGTGCGGCACGCGCATTGTTTCCTAACTCTAATCCATCGGATATCCCGGCAGCGATAGCTATGACATTCTTAGTCGCTCCCCCTGTTTCAACCCCAATGACATCATTGCTAGCATAAATCCGTAGATAAGGTGTACGAATTTGGCTGCTAACCATTTTTAGAAAAGTATTATCTTTAGAGGCTAATGTAAGCGCGGTGGGGCGTTGTTGTGCAACTTCTTTTGCAAAACTTGGACCTGATAGGATGGCATAGGTGCCTTCGTTTGCATAAATTTCCTGTATGACCTGGTGAGGAAGTTGGGTCGATGGCGATTCAAAACCTTTGCAGCAGAGAACAATTGGCAGTGATTTATTAAGCTGATAAAGCTGTTCTAGCAGTTGACGCAGTCCCGCAATTGGAATAGCGATCAAGGCTAAATCAACCGTTTCGATAGCAGTATCAAGCTCACACGTTAATTGAAGTGTGTCAGGCAGCGTTATTCCTGGGAGGTAACGTTGGTTGACTCGCTGATGCTCGATTTCAGCTTTCTGATCAGCATTCCGCGTCCATAACGTAACTTGGTGACAGGAAGAAAAGTTGATGGCTAATGCTGTACCCCAGGCGCCAGCACCCAGAATAGCAAGTTTCATGCGCCCCAAACTTGATTTGATCGAATATAACCCATTTGACCGTTTTGAAGGCGCACCTGTACCCAATCTGCAGTGTTGGAATCCAACCACTCAATTACAACATCTTTTTGAATCTGAAACAAAATGGGTGAATGGATATCGGCAGCTTGGTGGATGTTGGCGAGTGGCGCAGTTACAATAATATAACGTCGTTCAGTAAGGAATTTATTTTCAACCCAAGCGATGGTGTCGCTACTGTCTTTAACTTTCGTCCATCCTTCAACTTTGACCAAAACTTGTACAGGAAAATAGGCGTTAACTATAAATAATTTTTCAGCCTTCAACGAAGGTGCGTCGTACATAATCGTCGAGTTGGTTGAGATCGATAAAAATTCAGCCTCATCGGCAGCGCTTATCGATGTGTAAAGAAAGAGCAACGTAAGCGCAAAGATCCGAAAAATTAAATTTAAGTTACGATACTTAGTCAACACCAAGGTTATCCTCTTAATGGATTTTTTCTGCTCCAGATACTTGCTGTGCTGTAGTTGCAGCCGTGTTACCTTGCTGCTGTTTTTGAAGATAAATCGCTTCAAAGTTGACAGGATTCAGGAGAACAGGTGGAAAGCCTGCTCGTGTTACCGTATCTGAAACGCTCTCTCTTAAATACGGAAAAAGTATATTAGGGCAAACAACGCCTAAAACTGAACCCATATCCTTTTCAGGGATATTTTTTATGCGAAAAATACCTGCTTGATGAATCTCAACTAAAAACATGACACTTTCTTTGAGACGTGCTGTGACAGTGATCGACAACTGAACTTCGTAAAAATCTCCGTCAAAATGCGTATCTTGATTATTAAGCTGTATATTGATTTCTGGTGCTTCTCGATCAAGAAAAACACGTGGGGCATTTGGGATTTCTAAAGATAAATCTTTGACATAAATTTTTTCAATCGCAAAAATCGGTTGCTGATCGCTCATGTTGATTTCCTATGTTGAGGAGAAGTTACTAAAAAATTAATGCAGCGTGAGGAAGCTAGATAACTAAGTTGATAATAACTTTACAACACCACCTTGTTGATCGAGTTTAACCAAGTCATCATAGCCACCTACATGAGTATCCCCAATATAGATTTGAGGCACCGTTCTGCGACCAGTTTTATTCATCATTTCAATACGTTGCTCAGGTTGTAAATCAACTCGAATTTTATCGATATTTTCAACACCTTTAGAACGTAGTAGTTTCTCAGCCATAACACAATAGGGGCAAGATCCTGTCACATACATTACAACGTTAGCCATTTTCTAATTAATTGACGCTTCAATTTATTTTTTGACGATAGGCATATTTTCGCGTTTCCAGAAATCAATTCCACCGCTGAGCTTATATACTTTATTAAACCCATTCTTTCTTAGTACCGAAGCAGCTTGGCCCGAACGTAATCCAGGATTGAAAACAATCACAATTGGAGTATCTTTGAATTTTTCGAGCTCTTGCAAGCGATCGCTGATTCTCTCTGTGGGGATATGTTTTGCATTGGGAAGATGTCCTTCCGCAAATTCTCCATCGTCACGCACATCTAATACCAAAGCATTCTCATAATTAATGAGTTTAATTGCTTGCTGTACGTCAATTTCTTTAGATGAGCCGCGCGAAATAGCAGGAAAAAGCAACATGCTTCCACTAACCACTGCAGCGATAATAAAGAACATATAATCTTGTAAAAACGTTGATTCCATAAAATTCATTCCGTGTTTAGTTACTATTTTTCATCCGTTTTTTTAATAGGCTATTTTAGCAAAGTATTAGTAAATCACGATGCTTAAATACGAAGATAAATC
>CAZIDT010000283.1:0-2664 GCA_964537855.1 uncultured Nitrosomonas sp. | reverse complement strand
CACCAATAATTGCATCGACTGGGCAAGCTTGAATACAAAAAGTGCAGCCAATACAATTTTCCTCATCGATCAAGGCAACCGCCTTCGGCTTCGGCACGCCATACTCTCTATTGAGTGGCTTATAAGAAACATGCAATAAAGCAGCCAGTTGACGAATACCTTCCTCATCGCCAGGGGGACACTGGTTAATGTCTGCAGTACCTTCTGCAATTGCAGTAGCATAAGGAAAACAGCCTGAATAACCACATTGCCCGCATTGTGTCTGCGGCAAAATCGCGTCGATTTGTCTGATTAATGAATCGTTATCGTTACTCGACATACTGAGAATGACATAGTGTGCTTATGCACTGGTTAACCAAATCAGGGCCTTCATAGATCAAGCCGGTATAGAGTTGAATAAGGCTCGCACCCGCTGCTACTTTTTCTTTGGCATCGTCTGCTGACAAAATACCGCCCACACCGATGATCGGAATCTGTTCTCCTAGCAACGAATATAATTTGCTAATGACTCTCGTACTCATCACCTTAACGGGTGACCCGCTCAATCCACCCGTTTCATCTGCATGGGGCAGACCCGCTATGTTCTGGCGTGAAATCGTGGTATTAGTTGCAATAACACCATCGATATTGTATTTCATCAAAATAGCAGCGATCGATTCAAGTTGTGACTGATCAAGGTCAGGCGCAATTTTTACCAATAGTGGGGTGTAACGACCTTGTTGATCGCTCAACTTACCTTGCTCTAATTTTAGTGTAGCAACTAAATGATCTAACTCATGCTCATTTTGCAATTGTCTTAAATGAAGCGTGTTAGGTGAAGAAATATTGATCGTCACATAACTAGCAACAGCATATACTTTGCGTAAACAAATCAGATAATCATCTATCGCACTTTCAACCGGGGTATCAAAATTTTTTCCAATATTGACGCCGAGAATCCCATTATATTGAGTGCGCTTTATATTTTCTAACAAATAATCGACACCAAGATTATTAAACCCCATACGATTGATAATCGCTTGGGCCTCTGGAATACGAAATAACCGAGGTTTTGGATTGCCAGGTTGCGGTCGCGGTGTTACCGTACCAACCTCAATAAAACCAAACCCCAATTTAGCAAGCGCATCAATATAATCCCCATTCTTATCCAGACCGGCTGCAAGCCCTACTGGATTGGGAAATTTGAGTCCCATAACCGTTCTAGACTCGCACTGCGCGACTCGATTAAACGGTAACCCGAGGGGCTGTAATAAACGCAATGCCTTAAGCGTAAAAGCATGCGCTAATTCAGCATCGAGTGTAAACAGCAAGGGACGCAATAAACGATAAAACATGAAAATAGTTTCCTGGGTCCAAGCAAAATTTTAGTGGGTGATCATCATGATCAAACGGTTGATCGATTTTCCAAAATCGCCCCGGCAAGCGAGCACCACCGACCTTGCCTGAAATACTCTAGTGGCTGAAAATGCGCTTTATAGTTCATTTTTCGACTTTCCTCGATCCAGTAACCTAGATAAAGATAAGAATGCTTTTCTATCTGGCAATAGTTAATTTGCCACAAAATACTGAAAGTACCTAAGCTCCCTTGGGGCTCATCTGGATCGAAAAAAGTATAAACGGAAGACAATCCGTCAGGCAATTGATCAATAATGCTGACCATTTTCAGTTGATTTCCTTCATGAAACGTAACCAATACTGAATCAATACTGCTCTGCAACAAAAACTCGCAATACTGATCATGGGTATCACAACTCATCTCACTTAAAGCATGGCGCTTTTGCTGATAGCGCCGATAAAGGCGAAAATGATCAGGATGAAAATGTAACTTATGCACGCTTGCGCGCAAAGCATGGTGATGTTTCCAAGCACGACGCTGAGATCGGTTAGGCGCAAATTGATCGACAACAATGCGCACAGGCACACAAGCCGCACAATGCTCACAATGAGGACGATAAACAAAATACCCGCTGCGGCGGAATCCTTCCCGAATCAGTTCCGCATACGCCTGTGCATCGACTGGATGACTATCTGGAACCGCGATTTGAGAGCGTGCTAGCTGATGTGGCAGATAACTGCAAGGATAGGATTCGGTGGTATGGAGTTTCATTGTTTTAAAAACGATCAACTCGGATAGGTATAATCAAAATGCCACACCCCCGATTGACTCGGAGCATCAATCAACCGGCCCAACCTGAGTACAAATTCATCACGTGCAATTTCTCGAGCGCCTAACGAGGCGAGGTGATGGGTTTTCATTTGACAATCGATCATGCCAAATTGCCAAATTTCAAGTTGTTTTACCAGGTGCACAAAAGCAATTTTGGACGCATCACTAACTCGAGAAAACATCGATTCCCCATAAAACATTTTTCCAAGTGCGATCCCATACAATCCTCCAACTAATACGCCATTAATCCACGTTTCTACCGAATGCGCAACGCCCATGTGATGCAACGTGGTATAAGCATCAACCATTTCATCCGTGATCCAAGTCCCCGCTTGAGTTTTGCGTGGTTCAGCACAGGCTTGGACTACCTCACGAAAACTAGTATCGGTACGAATTTCATATTGATGCCTTTTTAGTAACTTGTGAAGCGATCGGGAGATAGACAGTTCATTTGGAAACAGCACCATGCGTGGATCGGGGCTCCACCATAGAATGGG
>CAZIDT010000282.1:0-2666 GCA_964537855.1 uncultured Nitrosomonas sp. | reverse complement strand
GTTTAACTGGGCTAGGTACTCCTTGAAAATAGCGGACTGGCCGTAAGCATACATATAAATCGAGTAATTGCCTCAATGCAACATTAATGGAACGAATACCGCCACTGACCGGTGTCGTTAAGGGGCCTTTAATAGAAACCACATATTCTTTAGCGGCTTGCAATGTCTCATCAGGCAACCAAACATGCTCTCCATAGACTTTAGTTGATTTCTCGCCTGCATAAATTTCCATCCAGGCAATTTTTCTTTTTCCTCCATAAGCGCTTGAAACAGCAGCATCAACTACTTTCAACATGACGGGTGTAATGTCGACACCTGTTCCATCTCCTTCTATGTAAGGAATAATAGGATTATCCGGTACATTCAAAGTTTGGTCGGAATTAACAAGAATCTTTTTACCTGCTGCAGGTATTTTTATATGCTGAAACATACAATCAATCTCCGGTCATCTTATTTGCAATAAATTAGTAATATCATCAATTTAATTTTTATTATTCAGGCCCAACCACTATTCTTTCGAATTTTTAATTCGTAATATCATCTTATCATCAGATTGGATCACATCAATTCTCCTAAGAAAATTCTGTCCTAGTAATGCAATATTTCCCTGAATACCCACACTAACAGCCAACCCATTGACTTTAATATTACCGACTTCGATATCTACTGCTGAAACTATCTCTCCAATCATGTTACCACCCGCAGTAGAAAAATTCGCAGGAACTCCTCGCGGTAAATTGATGGAACGAGCCAAATCATAGCTGATCGATACAATACTCGCGCCTGTATCGACCATAAAATCAACGGGATAACTATTAATTTTACCTCGAACGTAATAGTGACCATCTTTGGAACGTAGAATAACGATTTCTTTTCCAGAAGAATCCTCATTGACTATTGCTACCCTAGGTGCTTGTGCCGATGCAAAGAAGTTATATGCAACTACAAAGATACTCACCCAAACGATCAATGCAATCATGAATCCCCACAAGAATCGATTATCCATAAAAATATCAAGTCACAAAATTTTGATAAGAAAATAATCGAACCGACGGTACCTGAGATAGCTTGAATTAGTTATTGTACACCCTACTGCTTTGCTGACTGCAGGAGAATCTAGGGCAAATAGCTGATCAAGGATAAATTCATTTCACTGATCTAATAAAGGGATAAAGAATTTAAAACCATGCCCAATGAAATCGCCAAAGTAATGCCAATAAAGCCAACTGCAAGTAATCTGAGATGAGATAATCGACTCCAAATCAAAGTATTTATTACCACATAAGACGATAGCCCTCCTAACGCCGCATCAGTTAGCAGTACCCAAGCGATTTTACTGGTTGAATCATCGTGAATATTTTTTAACAATGCCCAAAAACTCGCTTCTCGCTTGATGATTAGCACGTCAGAATCACCTTTCCAGTATCGAATACTATAGCTACTATTATGTGTCAGAAACTTGATTTCCCACAATTCTGGCAACTTTGTGAATGCAATTTTATTACTGGACAACACGCTAGCAGGTCTAATTATCTTGTGTGATTTAGCATAAGGCTGCCTTAGCTCCTCGCGTAACCATTTTTCTAGTGTATCGACTGAGTCTATGAACAGATGCGGTGGAATAACGATCGAACGAGATTCTTGATATTCTGTTGATAAACCGCTATTTTCTTTTGTTAAATTATTAATTGCGATACATGCAAAACCTACCAAAATTCCTAATAAGCATCCTGCTAGCACCAAGTTAAGTTTTAAGCGATGCAATATCAGTGTATAGCGTTTTCTTCGCTTTAATTTAGATATAATGAAAAGTTGGCCACCCTGCACTAAATTGTGCAACGTATTTTTCCAAGTATTTGCACAATGAGCAGTAAGATCAGATTTAGTTAATGGATTATCCATCGAGTTATTAGTAAGTACGCGAATCAACTGGTGTTAATAAAGTAGTATGCTATTTAGTCCGAGCAGTTCATGATTGGACTGGAAGTTAAGTATCTCTTCGAGTAATAAAGCGTATCTATCCATTACCAAATAGATATCAATCACTTATCCAACTAGAGACAAAACATAAAATATGAAGGATACAGTGGAGAAAAACGAAGCCTTGCGAAGATCATTGTGATTTTTTACTGGCTTTTATTGAAATGATGAAATTACTACTTAGCGCAGAAAATAGATCCTCAATGATGGATAGGGAAACAGATTAATATGATCATGCCCATCAAGCTTTCATTGGGTAATTAAAAAATAAGCTAGAATATTATTTTTAGAATTTTTATCGAGGATTTTGTAATGTCAATGGCTGATCGCGATGGTGTAATTTGGTATGACGGAAAGTTGATTCCTTGGCGAAACGCGACAACACATGTGCTAACTCATACTTTGCACTACGGGATGGGTGTTTTTGAAGGATTGCGTGCTTACGAAACTGATCAAGGCCCTGCTATTTTCCGCTTACCTGAGCATACGGAGCGCTTATTTAACTCGGCACATATTTTCAAAATGCCTATTCCATTTGATCCAGCAACACTCATGCAAGCACAGAAAGATGTCGTGCGAGAGAACAATCTCAAATCTGGTTATATTCGACCCATCATTTTCTACGGTCCGGAAGCAATGGGATTGTCTGCAAAGAATTTGTCGGTTCATGTCGCTATTGCAGCTTG
>CAZIDT010000281.1:0-2668 GCA_964537855.1 uncultured Nitrosomonas sp. | reverse complement strand
TTTTGCTGCTTCTCGTGCGAGGTTAGGCAATGTCCCCGTCAGCACGAATGTTTTGCCGTGCACTCGAGGATTCGTTTCTGATATCGATTCGCCTTGATATTCATCCCAGTGTACGCCTGCAGCACGTAATTGTTCAATGACTTCCCGATTGTGCGGTTCAGCAAAAAAATCGACGATACTTTCCGCAACAACGGGCCCAATATCTTGAACTTGTTGCAATTGCTCAGCATTCATCGCCATGAGCGGGTCTAATTGACCAAAATGGCGTGCCAAGTCTTTAGCGGTCGTTTCACCAACATGGCGAATCCCAAGTGCGTAAATGAATCGGGCTAGCGTCGTTTGTTTACTTTGTTCGATGGCTCGCACGACATTATTTGCCGATTTATCGGCCATACGCTCAAGCTGTGATAGTGCAGCAATCCCTAATTTATAAAGATCGGCGGGCGTTCGAATAACCGCTTGATCGACTAATTGATCAACGAGCTTTTCACCCAATCCTTCGATATCCATTGCACGGCGTGATGCAAAATGTAGGATAGCTTGTTTACGCTGCGCGGGACAGAATAAACCACCTGTACAGCGTGTAATTGTCTCTCCGGGCAATCTTACTGCGCGTGATCCGCAAACAGGGCAGTGGTCAGGCATCACAAACGGAGTTGCATTGCTGGGGCGCTGTTCTGGAATGACCGAAACGATTTCTGGAATCACATCACCAGCGCGTCGCACGATGACATGATCACTGATCATAATTTGCTTGCGTTTAATCTCATCTTCGTTGTGCAGTGTCGCATTGGTTACCGTTACACCACCAACGAAAACAGGTGCGAGCCGAGCAACTGGGGTAAGCGTGCCAGTACGTCCCACTTGCACATCGATACCGAGTAATTCAGTAACCGCTTCTTGTGCGGGGAATTTGTGGGCAATTGCAAAACGGGGTGCACGCGAAACAAAGCCTAGTTTGGTTTGGTCAGCCAAATCATTGACTTTATAAACAACCCCATCGATATCGTAAGGTAGTTGTTCGCGTTGCTCTGCCATCCACTGATAAGAATCGAGCAATCCGCTAACACCCTTTACAACACGCTGTTCTTGGGCAACAGGGAAATGCTGTGCAACCAAATAAGCCATCACATCGCTTTGCCGCTTAAGCGTGGGGGAAGGAGGTTCTAGCACACCAATCCCGTAAGCAAAAAAAGTCAGTTTGCGTTGAGCTGTTATATTAGGGTCGAGTTGTCGGAGTGAACCTGCTGCAGCATTCCGCGAATTGGCAAAAACTTTTTCCCCTTTTTGTTGCTGGTTTTGATTGAGCTGTGCAAAATCAGCTTTAAGAATCATGACTTCCCCACGTACCTCAAGATACTCAGGGGGAGCATCCAAAGGCAAGCGCAGTGGAATAGAGCGTATGGTTCTTAAATTATGGGTAATATCTTCCCCAATATAACCATCACCTCGCGTTGCACCCGCTGCGAATTGCCCTTGCTGGTAGATTAAACTAACCGCGAGTCCATCAAACTTAGGCTCAACACTGTATTCAATTCTATCTATTGCCAGCGTTTCACCAATTCGCCGGTCAAATGCCTCGACTTCTTCGCGTTCAAAGGCATTATTGAGTGACAGCATCGGTGTGCGGTGAGTAAATGGTGCGAATGCTGCGAGGGGTGCTGCACCTACTCGCTGAGTTGGCGAACCAGGTGTGATCAACTCAGGATATTGCTGCTCAAGTTGTATTAATTGGCGAAGCAATCGATCGAATTCAGCGTCTGGAATCGTTGGCTCATTCAGTGCATAGTAGCGATAATTATGTAACTCAATCGTGGCGCGGAGTGATTCGATTTGCTGAACAATTGCTTCAGGTGGGCGTGCCATGGCTAAGCTGAATTGATTATGACTGAGTAACGTAGTAAAAGCTAAATCATACCATTAGTCATCAATAGCGGAAGCAAATGGTGAGTTGGTTGAATTTCAGAATGCGCTAGGTTATTGGTCAAATAGATTGGGTAAGATTAGGGCAGATAAATTCAATTAGTTAGAGAGATAGTCAATCAGTGTAAGTAATCTGTTAGTCTAGTGTTTTATATTTTGTCAGATTTAGTTGTTCATTAACGTTAGCACGAGAATACTATGGTATTTAAATCACACGAGGAATATTTCGCTAGCGCATCTCTAGAGGCATTGCCTTTGCTCCAGGCTATCCAAGCCAAAGTTGAGGCATTACTACCGAATGCTATCCGTTGCATCAGTTATAACATCCCAGCATTCAAGCATAACCGGGTTTTTTTCTATTTTGGTTCGTTCAAGAAACATATTGGTGTTTATCCGCCAGTAACGCAAGATAGACTTCTTATTCAAGAGCTTGCCTCTTATCGAGGTGCAAAAGGTAACTTATCATTTTTGCTGAAAGCGCCCTTGCCTATCGAGTTGATTGGCCGTGTTGCCTTGGCGTTATCCCGAGAATATGAATAAAGTTGGTCATTCATTCCTTATTTAACTAAATATGGGAGATTGATTTATGCCACGTCCTAAACCGATAAACGAATATGAACGAAAACTTGTTGCGAATATTACCAAGTATGGTTGGCAATGTACGAGTGTACAGGCAAAAGAAGGAGATATAGACTCAGTCAGTTTTTCATATACGATCGGTTTGTATAGTACCTATGGGCAACCG
>CAZIDT010000280.1:0-2685 GCA_964537855.1 uncultured Nitrosomonas sp. | reverse complement strand
CATACAACTCAAGAAATTACCGAGCAAGAATGGAGTCAACTCGGCATCCCTGAAAGCAAAATCGAAAGAATTATTGAGGAAGCTAGCACACTTGCAGAGAATGCGAGTCAGCTGGTTAGTGCTGCTTAAACAACAAGCAACATTAACTGACTCATATTTACTATCTACATTACCTTGTTGGCCGATTGATGGGGGTAATGACTTAATTCTTTGATATTCGCAATATCTTGTCCTAGCAAGATTTTCAGATTGATATCTTGTCGTAAGTCATCACTTTCGATTAATTTGATTTGCCCTGGTAATAGGCGAGTGATTTTTTCTGCGAGTTCGTGCGCACTCACACGATGATAAATTTCTGTCTGCACTTGCCTAAAGGTCTGATGATTGGTAAGTCGTGCTTGACCAAATCCGGCATTACTCAACTGTGCTGCTACATTTCGAGCCATACCCGTTACACCATTGCCATTCGAAACTTCAATCCCTTGCATAGATTCTTTGAGACTATTTTGTAACGGAGCTTCACGCTTACCATGCTCGACATCATTGACTGCATTACTCGCAACACTATTGTGCGTTTTAGGTTGCGCGCTAAATTCATAAACATTCGGTGCAACCTGAACCAATTGTTGTGATGAAACCATTGGCGATGATAATGGCGCTGCACGCTCTGATATCATTGCCTCACTGTTACTCGACATCCCAAGCAGGTTATTTGATTTTTTAGTAACACCCATTTTGCTATGGACTAACATTAAGTTCTTTTTAGCTTTTCCATTATGGGGATCATTGGATAAAGCAGCTTGGAATGAAAGCTCTGCATCATGATACATACCTTGCAAATAATAAGCATAGCCCAAGTTGTTATACAGATAACCTTTAGTAGAGTTCAGCGCAATCGCTTCCTTGAAGTGGTCGATGGCTATTTCATATTGACCCAGTATTCCATAAACAACCCCAAGCCCATTATGCGCTTCTATATAATCCGTTTGCAGCAACAGTGCTTTCTGGTAAGCCTCAAGCGCATTCGACCATTGTTTCTTTCGTTGATAATACTCACCAATATGGTAAAGATTTTCTGCGCTACTTTCCGCATGTTGGATATGCGTAACAGGCCTCACCTCATACGCTGAAAATTCCTTCCCAGAGAAATACGAAGCACACCCAGTCAATGCTGAAAGGCAACTAATCGCCAATACGATCTTACGCTTCTGAAAATGCATCGCTATTCCCCACTTTTCGATAATTTTTGGTACGCCACACTTAAATTGAACTGCGCTCGCTCATTATCCGGATCAAGATACAAAGATTGCTCAAATGCTTTTATCGCTTTTTCATCTTGTCCAAGCAAAAAATAGGTGTACCCTAAATTGTTATGAAGATGCGTTGCGAACGGTGCAAGCTTAACTGCCGTTTGCAAATGCTGTAATGCCAGTTCAAACTTCTCTTGCACCGAATAAATGACGCCTAATCCATTATGCGCTTCAACAAAATCAGGATCTTTCGCTAAAATAGCCTCATAAGCCAAAACAGCATCTGCATATTGTGCGTTTTCTTGATATTTCTTACCTTGCAGGTAAAGTTTTACCAAATCAGCCCCATTTTGTTTTTTTTCGCCTAGCGTGTCACTTTGTGTCAGCAGATTGTTAGCTGATTGTGTTGCGCATCCCACCAAAAATAAAAAACAGGCGGTCAAACTTAATAATTGTCTTAAGCAATGCAGCATGATAAAACTCCTCATTGTCCAGCTAAAGCTGGTAGTAAGTTTCGATAAATACTGATAAATGCTGGACCTAGCAGCACAACCATCAACGCAGGAAAAATAAAGAATATGAGCGGGAACAATAATTTCAACGCAATTTTTGCAGCGGCTTCTTCTGCCCGTAAACGCCGCTTTGTACGTAGTGTATCGGAGTAAACTCTAAGCGAATCTGCAGTACTGGTTCCAAATCGGTCTGCTTGGACCAGCATGGCAACTAACGCTTCGATTTCTTCAACACCCGTTCTCAATGCAAGATTGCGTAACGCTTTCTCACGAGAAGCACCTGCACGTAGTTCAAGACCAACCAGATGAATCTCTTCGGCAAGAATGGGGCTTCTCAACTCCATTTCTTCACCCACTTTTGCCAATGCAGCATCTAACCCTAACCCCGCTTCTACGCAAACCGTCATTAAATCAATTGCATCAGGAAAACTTTCGAAAAGCTCCCGTTGACGTAATTTAATTCTTCGCTCCAGAAGTAGATTGGGCAAATAAAAACCAATCGCGGCAAAAATCAATAATATTAGCGTTAGACTAGCCGGTTCGAGCTGTAATTGCCCAATTCCAGCAAAAGAAAAGAAGAGTCCAGGGAAAATTAAGGCTAACAGTGTTTTAGTCGCAAAATAAATTGTCGGTGCGGCATTCCCACGGTAACCTGCATGCATAAAACGCGCCCGTAGTGCTGATTTTTCCCACTCTTCACTAGGTAAAGCTAACTTCGCCAGCGGTTCCGATAATTTAACGACCGTTTCTTTCCATTCATCATCCGGTTTATAGCCATCGATTAAAACATCATCATGACTACTCAGTTGTTTTAAGCGTGCTTTCGTAGCACGGGGCGATGAAATGATCATGATTGCGCAACTAATTCCCGCCACTGCGAGAAAAATCATAATCAGAAAAATAGTTTGCATGGAAATCATAGC
>CAZIDT010000279.1:0-2689 GCA_964537855.1 uncultured Nitrosomonas sp. | reverse complement strand
CCGAAAAAACATAAACACAAAAAAAGATGCACCACCTTCTGGTGGCGCATCTTTCGGGATTATTGATATTAAGTGAACTTACTAAAATTAGTTTTTCACAAACCCTTTATTTAAACATGCTCCTGAGTATGTCCAAGTCAACCTTTGAGAACCAGCAGTTCCCTCTGGTGCTGGCGATAGAAGACAAGTATCCGTTGCTAAAATACCTTTATAAGCATTAGGAGTTGCTGTTATTGCTCCATCAACAATGGCTAGTTTATTAAGCGCTTTAGTTGTTGATGTTAGCGGCGTTATTGGTAAATTAGTCGCTGCTCCACCGTTTTCAAGAGCATCCATATCCACTAATGCAACACCAGCCTGGAATCCCTCTTCAATCGCCAATTTATAAGGTGCCATTGCATGAACAACTTCAGTGTATGCAGCTTTTTTTACATAATCTTGATATGCTGGGATTGCAACTGCAGACAAAATACCAATAATGGCAACGACAATCATTAACTCAATTAATGTAAAACCTTTTTGCATTTGTTGCATGTATCATCTCCTTTGGGTTGAAAAAAAACACACTTGCGCGTGGTATAAGCGGTGTAGTGAAGGTAAGCCCCTACACTATTTTTGTTAAAAGAACACTGCTGTCACTCTAACGACTCACAACAGAAATAGTTTAATAAGAATAAAGTAATGTAATAAGGTTATATCCAGCGAAAAAATAGGGAATTATCCGGTTATTGCCTTTTTATTTACCAAACACTTCTTCCCAGAGCTCTAGAACAAAGGTCCGTGCATCATTCAATTGCGTTGCTTCAATACGAGCGAATGAAATCGATGTTTCTTTTGCAGCTGCTGCGCCCGTTAACTCTGGATCACCACTCAAACGTAAGCGATGTTGTATACGGCGATACTCTCGATAAGTTGACAAGACTTGCTGCGCCATTTCAGATGGGATCAAACTGAGACTACCTGCAAGTTTCAATAGCGCAATGTTACCGATATTCCCAGTCAGTTGCGGATAGCGATGTGAATAACCCAACACTAAATATTGCACGATAAATTCAACATCGATAATGCCACCCCGATCATGCTTGATATCAAAAAGAGAAGTTGGATTGGGGTGTGCGTCCAACATCTTCTCTCGCATCATCAAAATATCTTGCTTAAGTTTGGTCAAATCGCGCGGCTTGCAGAGTATTTCTTTACGGATTGCTTCAAATGCGGTACCAACTTGCTGATGTCCAACCACAAAACGCGCACGAGTTAGCGCTTGATGTTCCCATACCCAGGCTTGGCTCTGTTGATACTGTTTAAACGCATCTAAAGAGCAAGCTAATAACCCACTTGCACCTTCAGGACGCAATCGCAAATCCGTCTCATACAAACCGCCAGCCGAAGTATGACTGGTGAGCCAAGTATTAATGCTTTGACTCAACTTAGTATAGATTTCCAATGCATCAGAATGGTTATCATCATAAAGAAACACGATATCCAGATCGGACGAGTAACCCAATTCCTTCCCACCTAATTTTCCATAACCAATGATTGCAAAAACGGGTTGTTCTTGGTGCTTCTTTTTAAGGCCTTGCCAAGCTAAATTTAATACATTCTCCAAAATGAGATCAGCGAGTTCCGTCAAATGATCGCTGAGGGTTTCCAGCAGCAATTCCCCTTCCAAATCGACAGCCAGCAGTTGAAAAACTTGGGCATGCTGAAAATGTCTTAGCACATCCATTTGCCACTCAGTAATATTTTTCTTGGGGCTATTGACATGATTGAGTTGGCGCATCAATTCAACTTTTAGGGCTTTCCAATCCGGTAACCGTGACAAAACACGTGGAGCCAGCAATTCATCCAGTAATATAGGATGCCTTCCCAAATAATTACTCGCCCACTGACTGGAATTAACCAATTTTGCAACTCGGGGTAATGTTTGGGGATGCTCCAGGAGCAAAGCCAAATAAGCAGTGTGCTGGCTGATATGTTCCAGCAGCTGTAGCATACGTTCGAGTGTCAGCTCAATTGGTGGGAATTGAGCCACGGCTTCAACCAAGATGGGCATGACTGCCGTAATTTTTTGCTGACTGGCTAGCGGGAGTTTTTGATAAAATTGACTCACATAAAACTGCTGAATACGCGTCGAAATTTTTTCTGGCTCGCTAAATCCTAACGTTGTTAGTTGATGCGTTGCTGCTTTGACTTGCGTGACATCACCCGGCTGTTCAAGCCATAGTGCGGTTAGTATATCGTGGGTCGGTGATTTTCTCGGTACCGCAAAAATCAACTCAAAATGACGGGTAACCTGACTACGGTGAATATCCAGTTCACGAAATAAATCTGCTGGATTCGAAAAACCCATTGCCTTGGCAATCAATACCTGATCATCGATATTTTCAGGAATCGATTGGGTTTGCTGATCATCTAAATATTGCAGACGATGTTCGAGTTTACGCAAGAATTGATAAGCATCAATTAATTCTTGAATCGTCTGGGATGGTAAGGGCTGTTTTTCACGTAAACGATTTAAAGTTGTAAGGGTGGGCCGAATACACAAATCGGCATCACGTCCTCCCCGAATTAGCTGAAAAACTTGCGTGATAAATTCAATCTCCCGGATTCCACCTGGGCCAAGTTTAATGTTGTCATGCATTTCGCGCCGATCGACTTCTTTGCGCAGCTGTGCATGGAGCCGACGCAT
>CAZIDT010000278.1:0-2695 GCA_964537855.1 uncultured Nitrosomonas sp. | reverse complement strand
GCTGCGCTCGTTGTTGTTTTACCAACGCCCCCTTTGCCTGATGTTACGACGATGATTCTAGCCAATTGATTCTCCTTTGCTAAAAATGAAGCTATATTAACTCTTTAATAATCAATGCCTGATCTTGTAAATAAATCTGTACCGGTTTCTTTGGAGTGATATCTTTCAGATCCTCACTGGTTTTATAATCTCCCGCGATAGAAATCAGCTCTGCCTGTAAATCAGAACAAAAAATTCGTGCATCTCTGTTCCCTTGCACACCTGCTAAGGCTCTACCCCTTAATGTATTGTAAACATGTATATTTCCTTCGGCCATTATTTCAGCGCCAGCGCTAACCTGTGTCAAGATAATCAAATCCCCTGAAGCATAAATGCGTTGACCTGAACGAACTGGTTGATTAACCAGTGTTGTAGCAGTGCTTACCACAATTTCTTTGATGATTTCCTGTGGTGCAGCTGACGATGATGAAGCAGTAGTGGCTTTTGGTATCCCAGCTTGAGAACTTGTGGTACTTTGGGACATATCGATGGGAATGAATAAAGAAGCTGCTTGAAAATTTTGCTGATCATTCCCGCCGCGAATACCTACTGGAAATAGGCCGACGCTGCGTATTAGATTAATGAGCTTAATGATATCAATTTCAGAATTTTGTTGATTAAGTTCGCGCACATCGAAAATAATCGGTGAATTTCTAAAGAAATCCTGGGCTTGTGATGTTTTCTCACGAAGCTTTTGTTCGATCATTGTTAGATCATTACTATAGATTATTAAAACCAATACAAAGAAAGTATTGCTTTTAAACTCAAGTACTGGTTGCATGTCGTAATTTTTATTAACGTCTAGCGACATTTAGTTAATCTTGCAATCATCATGAATTAAGTGTCTGGAGCTGATATACGAGTTGCCAATTATACCTTCCAATGGTGACTAAGAGCTAGTTTTTGACCCGCAGGATCGCATTGAAAAAATATTCCTCAGTCAGCTGTATCTCAATGATGAATAAATAAGCTTAAACTCAATACGAACTAGTTGATTTATCATGCTGTCTCAAAGAATAGAAAGTATGATGGTAATCATCATTGAATGGATCTTAATAAGCAATTATGAGAAAAATTTTGCCTTTAACTTGTTACTTATTCCTACTTAATGCTTGTACTAGTCTACCAGATGTTATCAAAAATATTCCGGTTATCGATGTGCCTTATGGTGTAGTAACTAAAGATATCGATACTTACAAAAATAAGCAGGTTCGTTGGGGTGGAGTGATAATTCAAACTGAAACTGAGAAGGAAATGAGTTTTGTGCAAATTCTTTTCTATCCTCTTGATTCTTCAGGCTACCCACTAATGAGTAAAGAGTCTGAAGGTCGCTTTATTATTGCCAGTACCGACTTTTTAGATCCTGCTATCTATGCTAAAGATAGAGTCATTACAGTGGCGGGTATGTTAAACGGTAGTGTTGAACGCTCGGTGGGAAACAAAAAAATAAGTATTCCATTTTTGTTAGCTAAAGCTATTTATCTATGGCCTAGAGATTATCGAAGATCTTATATTGGAGATGGAAGGTACCCTTACTTTTATTATCCCGGATTTTATGGTTATCCGTTCTTCTATCCCGGCTACTATGGACCCTATCGATATTGGCGGTAGCCTTGGTCGTGCTGAGATTGATTCACATTGTTGCTTTGAGTTTTTTCTCCTTGCTATTCATTCTTATTGCACTACTTTTTCTTGTTATTGATAGCCAACCCATAGTTAAAAGAGACGTTGATATTACTTACAATCACGTCGATAGGATAAAACAAATTTTTGATAATCAACGCAATCATATTTATCCTGGAGAGCTAGGCACGGCAAAAATTGTTGCAGAAGATGTTGATACGGTAGTGAATTATTTAACTTATCTTTTTACTAAGGGTAATGCTCAGGTCCAAGTCACTGACCATCATACACTGATCCGTTTAAGTATTCCTCTATCGATCGGTACTGCGATAAATTATTTAAATTTAGAAGCACATCTTATTGAAGCAGAAATTCTTCCTTCTGTTCATTCAATAAAAATGGGCCATTTTCAGCTGCCTGCTTTCATTACTACAGAGATGTTCCCTAAGCTGATGCAATCGTTGATTTCTACTATCCCCGAAATACAATTAGCATTTAGCGCGCTACAAAAAGTTAGCATGTCTTCTTCTGGAATTGATATCGTTTATCGCTGGCAAGGGGGGCTATTTGATACAGTCAATAAAACCCTTGCAATGAATCTGCCTTTAGTTAATAAACAAGAACTTGACCGTTTTTATCGATATCACCTTGTCCTTACTGACTATACTTTGAGAAAAAACAAGCCCATTCCACTATCACAACTTTTAATTCCAGTAATGCGCCTCGCATCAGAGCAATCAAGTAAAGGAAATGCGGTTGAAGAAAATCGGGCGGCTATCTTGATCACTTCACTTCATATATTGGGCATATCACTAAAAACGCTCTTTCCGGAAGCGGTTGATTGGCCTAAGCAGCCGAAGTATCTGGTTACATTGGATGGACGCGAAGATTTTGCAAAACATTTTATGCTCTCGGCAGCAATTACCGCTTATGCAGATAGTAAGTTATCTGATGCTATTGGGCTTTACAAGGAGATTGAAGATGCTCGATCAGGAAGTGGATTTTCTTTCAACGATATTGCTGCTGATCGTGC
>CAZIDT010000277.1:0-2704 GCA_964537855.1 uncultured Nitrosomonas sp. | reverse complement strand
TATCAAAACTAACACAGACTATCTTCTTTGAGAAATCGGTAGCTATGTTTGTGTTTGATTTTGGTCAAGCAGATGATGGGCGTGATATCGCATATGAAATTAAATCCCGCATGATTCCTAGTTTAGCCATCGCTTTACCAGTATTTTTGTTGGGAATATGGACCTACATTACACTTGCTTTGATAATGGTCTTTTTCCGTATGACCTATATCGACTTTTGGGGTGTCGTACTATGTGTAGCGCTGATGTCTATTTCAAGTCTTTTTTATATTATTGGCGGTCAATTCCTGATCAGCAAGGTTTGGCATCTTGTTCCTATCTCGGGCTATGGTACCGGACTTGATGCAGGTAAATTTATATTGTTACCGGTGGCGATCGGGGTAATCAGTAGTATTGGCGCAAATACTCGTTGGTATCGCACGATCTTTCTGGAGGAGATGAACAAGGAATATGTTCGTACTGCCCGCGCTAAGGGCTTACCAGAAAGTACTGTTCTATTTAAACACGTATTTAAGAATGCTCTCATTCCAATTCTTACGGGTGCAGTTGTTACGATTCCACTCCTATTCCTAGGCAGTCTTATCACTGAATCATTTTTTGGTATCCCGGGCCTCGGCAGTTATACCATCGAGGCCATTAATTCCCAGGATTTTGCTATCGTCCGCGCTATGGTATTTATTGGATCGTTTCTATATATCATCGGCCTTATTCTGACGGATATTTCCTACACGTTAGTCGATCCTAGAATAAGACTATTGTAACGATTATCTTGTCGAATCTCGGTTTAACCGTAAGTATTAACTACATACCGCAGAATACCGCTCGTCGCTGCGATAAGAATCGCTAACCCACCAACAACAGCAAACCCCTCGATCAAAAAAGCAAATATCGCTTGACGAGTTGAGTTAAACACTTCTTCACCATCTTTATTACGTCGACTATCCTTGCGTTTTTTTACCCATAATTGGATTGCTACTACAAAAGGGATTGCTAAGATAGAAATGAGTAATACATCCGTAGATTCATCCATTCGATTATTCCTTTAAGCTATAATTATTATTGGTTGAAATCATTAATCTTCTTTCTAGATTATTATTTTCGATTATAGCAGACATCGTAATACCTGCTTTCATCTCTATCGTTTCCCTACACTGAATAACATATATTTCCTCTGAAAAGATTAGTATTAATGACTAGAAATAGAATTAAAAGAAATTTAATTAAACTATGGGATGGCATGATCTAACAATTTCTCGGCGTGCAATTGGAACCTTGCAGCTACCAGGTTCTAAAAGTATTTCCAATAGAGTTTTATTACTAGCAGCGCTTGCTCAAGGAGAAACACTCGTTCAAAATCTCCTGAACTCCGATGACACGACATACATGCTTAATGCACTTAAAATGCTGGGTGTATGTATAACGCAAGTCGATACCGTTGATTATCAGGTTCAAGGAAGTGGAGGAAAATTTCCCAATCAGGAAGCGCAATTATTTTTAGGAAATGCGGGGACGGCTTTTCGCCCCCTTTTGGCAACACTTGCAATCATGGGAGGGCATTATTATCTCTCGGGCGTACCGCGCATGCATGAGCGCCCCATCGGGGATCTTGTCGATACCTTAAAACAGCTCCATGCCGAGATTCGCTATCTTGGCAATCCTGGTTATCCACCGTTAGAAATTAAATCGGCAGAAATTTGTAATACACCGGTTACGATAAAAGGGAACGTATCGAGCCAATTTCTAAGTAGCTTATTAATGGCACTTCCGCTTATAAAAGAAACATCCAGCATTATTGTCGAGGGCATGCTCATTTCAAAATCATACGTGGGTCTCACCCTAGCGCAAATGGAAAAATTTGGAGTCCATGCAATTAATGAGAACTGGCAGCACTTTATTCTACCTGGTCAGCAAACTTACCGAAGCCCAGGAAGAATTTATGTAGAAGGCGATGCTTCTTCTGCTTCCTATTTTCTCGCTGCAGGTGCCATTGGGAGAGGGCCAGTACGAATAGTCGGTGTCAACAAAGATAGTGCACAAGGTGAAATAAAATTTGCCGAAGCGCTAGAAAAAATGGGTGCCCATATTACCTATGGTGAGAATTGGATAGAGTCTTCAGCCCCCTCGTCTAATCCCGCAACATGCTACTTAAGTGCCATTGATCTGGATTGCAATCATATTCCCGATACCGCAATGACTTTAGCAGTAATTGCGCTTTTTGCAGAAGGAACCACAAAATTACGTAATATCGCAAGCTGGCGGGTTAAAGAAACCGATCGCATCGCTGCGATGGCGACCGAATTGCGTAAACTCGGTGCAGATGTTGAAGAGGGGCCAGATTACATAGCAGTTACGCCACCCAATTCTATTACTCCCAATGTGCTAATTGATACCTATGATGATCATCGCATTGCCATGTGTTTTTCGCTCGTCTCATTTGCTGTGCCAATTCGAATTAATAACCCCGAATGTGTAGCTAAAACCTTTCCTGATTATTTTCAACAATTCGCAGCCATTACTCGCTCACAAACTGGGCCAAGCTAACCTATTTTCATGAGATTTCTTTAAGAATGGATAAAATTCCAGTCATCACCATCGACGGCCCCTCTGCATCGGGGAAAGGAACCGTAGCACAGCGTGTAGCAAAGCAACTTACATTTCACTATTTAGATAGAGGTGCACTTTATCGCCTTCTCGCATTACAAGA
>CAZIDT010000276.1:0-2705 GCA_964537855.1 uncultured Nitrosomonas sp. | reverse complement strand
TTATCCGTGCTGACCTAAATGTTCCCATCGCAGATGGAAAGGTAACATCGGATGCAAGGATTACAGCATCCATGGCGACTATTCAACACTGCCTAGAGCGCGGGGGGAGAGTAATGGTAACTTCCCATTTAGGGCGACCAGAAGAAGGGGTATGGAGTGAAGAAAATTCGCTTAAACCTGTCGCAGACAATATTGCAGCGCGACTCAACAAGCCAGTGCGACTTATTAAAGATTGGGTCAATGGTGGATTTGATGTGGCGGAGGGTGAGCTAGTCGTACTGGAAAATTGCCGTATCAATAAAGGTGAAAAAAAGAATATCGATGATACTGCACAAAAGTATGCTAATTTGTGCGATATCTTTGTAATGGATGCATTTGGGACGGCGCATCGAGCGGAAGCCTCAACGCATGGGATAGCCAAATATGCATCGGTTGCCTGTGCTGGGATCCTGTTGACGGAAGAACTCGATGCACTTACAAAAGCATTGGATAAGCCAGCTAGGCCAATGGTTGCGATTGTTGGTGGTTCAAAAGTCTCAACAAAACTTACCGTATTGGAATCACTTTCAGAGAAGGTTGATCAACTCGTTGTAGGAGGGGGGATCGCCAATACTTTCTTGAAAGCAGCTGGTAAGAATATTGGTAAATCATTGTGTGAGGATGATTTAGTTCCCACTGCTAAGGCATTGATGGAAAAGATGCAGCAACGTAACGCAACTATTCCAATCGCTGTGGATGTCGTAGTCGGTAAAAAATTTGATGCCAATGAGCCTGCGGTTAACAAATCGGCTGATACGGTTGCGGATGATGACATGATTTTTGATATTGGCCCCAAGAGCGCACAAGAACTTGTAGATATCATTATGAAAGCGGGCACCGTCGTTTGGAACGGTCCGGTTGGAGTATTCGAATTTGATCAATTTGGTGGCGGGACCCGACGGATTGCGCAAGCTATCGCTGAGACGAAAGCGTTTACGCTGGCTGGAGGAGGGGATACCATTGCGGCTATTCAAAAATACGATATCTACGATAAGGTTTCATATATTTCTACTGCAGGGGGGGCTTTCCTAGAATTTCTTGAGGGAAAGAAACTTCCAGCTGTGGAAATTTTGGAGTCAAGAGCAAAGTAATAGCTTACTTAGGCTGCCTCAGTCATGTTTAGAAGAACCAAAATAGTTGCTACATTGGGTCCTGCTTGTAGCGACCCAGCTGTGCTCAAGCGCATGATTGTCGCAGGCGTTGATGTAGTAAGAATCAATTTCTCACATGGCACAAGAGAGCAGCATATCGCATTTGCTGAGCTAACACGTTCTTTAGCGCATTCGGTTGGTTGTACTGTTGGGGTTTTGGCAGATTTACAAGGCCCTAAGATTCGAATTGGAAAGTTTGAACAAAGTAAAATCTGGCTAAATGTAGGCGATGAATTTATCTTAGATGCTGATTGCCAGCTTGGAAATAAAGAGAGAGTTGGCCTCGACTATAAAGAATTACCAAATGACGTTGAAGAAGGTGCGATTCTATTGCTAGACGATGGGCGCATTGTTCTAAGCGTGAGCAGAGTGAAAGGAAGCGAGATATTCTGTGAAGTCAAGCAAGGTGGACCACTTTCGAATAATAAAGGTATCAACCGTAAAGGTGGTGGACTTAGCGCGCCTGCATTGACGAGCAAAGATATGCAGGATATTAAGATAGCAGCAGATCTTAAGGCAGATTATTTAGCTGTATCCTTTCCCCGCTCTGGGGAAGATATTCGCCTGGCACGGTCATTGATGCAAGAAGCGGGTGGAAATAGTTTAATCATGGCAAAGATTGAACGAACGGAGGCTATTCTTGCATTGGATGACATCATGGAAGCATCAGATGCATTAATGGTGGCTCGTGGTGATCTTGCTGTAGAGGTGGGAGATGCAGCAGTGCCAGCGCTTCAGAAGCGCATGATTCGGTCAGCTCGTGCCAACAACCGATTGGTTGTGACTGCAACGCAAATGATGGAATCGATGATTACTAACCCGATTCCAACTAGAGCGGAAGTATCTGACGTAGCCAATGCGGTTCTTGATGGAACGGACGCTGTGATGTTATCGGCTGAATCTGCGGCAGGTCAGTTTCCTGTGGAATCAGTAGAAGCGATGGCTAGGGTTTGCCTCGAGGCAGAAAAGGAATACACAGTAAATCAAAGTATGAGGCGCTCGCCCGATACGCCTCCTGTGAGTATTGAAGAAGCGATTGCTCGTGCGACGATGTATACAGCAGGTAATCTGAAAATTCGAGCAATTGCTGCGCTAACACAAAGTGGAAAGACTGCGTTGTTCATGTCTCGGAGAAGCTCGAAGGTTCCGATATTTGCGTTAAGCCCCCAGAGAGATACACTGGGTAAAATGACGCTTTTTAGGGGCGTCTATCCAGTCGAGTTTGGTGAAGGATTATATGATCCGGAAGTGATTCTTGATTTGGCAGAAGATGAGTTATTTAAACGCGGTGCTGTTCGCGATGGAGATGTAATTATCATGACGATTGGCGAACCTGTTGGTAAGGCTGGCGGTACCAATACCATGAAAATTGTTCGGGTGGGAGATTGTAGGAAACCACTGAATATCGACAATTTTGAAGCTAATATCTGATAAATCAATAGTTATTTAATTACCGAAGGCTCATTTAAGATTTTATTTTGATATTTTTTTAATTAGGTAATATTTAGGAAGGAG
>CAZIDT010000275.1:0-2710 GCA_964537855.1 uncultured Nitrosomonas sp. | reverse complement strand
GTAGTTTTTCCCCTGTTTGTCTCATATTCTCACACACACTGGTACCCACCCTTCTTCTTAGTTTTTTACTTGTTTATTAGTGCGCTTAATACGATAAATCGTAGTTGTGCCACTCACCTCATTTGCAACTACGAGTAACGGTTGATCAGGTAATGGACTGTTATCAGTCCGGTATGACCAATAATCCTTCCGCGTTCAAATCACCCGCCTCAATGCTCCCAGGCGCTGCTTTGAAATCTCTCCGAGTCAGGTAATTAATAAACGATGAAGAATTATGAGGATTACTAGGTTATATAGAAATCTCTTGAATAAGATTCGCACTGAATTGAAATGGATCCGATGAGCCATTGCTGACGCTCATGATGAAATCAAAAATTGTGAGCGTCAACAACTTGCTTAACTGAAGAAACTTAAGTGCCGATAACGCCGCCATCATCTTTAGTAATGACGATCACCGATGAGCGAGGTTTAGATACAACAGAACCTGTAAAAGTAGTAGGGCCATTATATCCGTTATCTGGCCAACTAGAATTATCGGTAAAGTTGATTTTCCAATCTTCACCCGGATGTTGAATGCCAACAAACATGCTGCGCCCATCAGGCGTTGTCACCACACCCGTTACCTCACAGTTGGGTGGACTCGTTAAGAAACGCCTGGTTTCACCGGTTTCTGGATTGGCACATGCCATGACATTACCACCAATATTAATCCAATCTCCTTTTGCATCACCTTGCTGATCGGTCTGAATCCATAACCGACCATCCTTATCAAACCATAATCCATCCGGTGCACCGTAATCATCACCATTAATATTCCCTTTGTAGCCATCGGAACCAGCAGGATTGTAGCTTGCTCCCAGGACTTTAGCTGAGCTTCTATCACCACACTGTACGAAAATATCCCAGCTAAAGCGCGTTGCCGTAACCTTCGCATCATCTTCGCGCCAGCGAATTATATGGCCGTAATCATTATCTGGGCGCGGATTGGCAGCATCTACCGAGGGATTGGAGCTGCCAGCATTGCTAGTACCATCAGTTTTATTACTCGAAGTGGGAGTATTTCCACGACGGCTGTTATTGGTCAATGTCATATAAATTTCACCGGTTTCCGGATGCGCTGCACCCCATTCAGGCCGATCCATCATCGTCGCACCCAAACGATCTGCCGCTTGACGCGTTTTAATCAACACTTCTGCTTGGCTGCCAAAACCATTCTCGGGAGTCAAACCATTCTGGCCCCATATCAATGGCATCCAATCACCACTCCCATCGTCGTTGAATTTCGCGACGTATAACGTGCCATTATCGAGCATATCAGGATCAGTAGTTTGTGGATTGCCATTCCATTTTTTGCCACATACAAACTTATAAATATATTCATTACGTTCGTCATCGCCCATATAAAATGCCACATGCTTATGTCGATCAACCACAACTTGCGCACCTTCATGCTTCATGCGCCCAAGTGCAGTGCGCTTTACTGGCTTTGCCCAGGGATTGCGTGGGTCAATCTCAACTACCCAACCAAAACGATGCGGTTCATTAGGATGCAAATCAGCACGGAATCGTTCATCCACCTCGTGCCAACGATAGCCGAAGCCACCTTTTACTACCCCGTAACGAGATTGACCTTTGAGAATATTGAATTTCCGATCAATATCCAATTCCCCAATCACATCGCCACTCTCATTGGAAAAATAGCCATTCCAATTCTCTTCGCAAGTCAGATATGTTCCCCAAGGAGTATAGCCATGCGCACAGTTATTCAATGTGCCCAGCACGTTTTTACCCGTAGTATCTGCAGCGGTCTTCATGAGTTCATGCCCAGCAACCGGACCACTGATAACACAGGGTGTATTGCCGGTGATACGCCGGTTAAAATACCAATTTCGAGAAAGTGCCCATCGATTGCGTTTCTTTTCTATCAAGATGATGTTAACGCCATGTGCCGCTTGCTGGGCACGAACCATCTCAAGCGTGATCGGAACTTTGGCATAATCGCTCGCGGGAGTAATATTGTTTACTAATGGTGGATCACAATATTCGCTATTACTTACTAACAATCCTCGCTGATTTCCAGCCTGCCCAGGCCAAGGGAAAAAATGCATACCATCCGTATGTGCCCCATAGCAATGAAGCTGTGTCTCCTCATCCATTGCTGAAACCGTGTCCCAATCAGGCTCTCCATTAATCGAATCCCCCCAAGAAACCAATACTCTCGCTGTATAACCCTCTGGTACTGTTATTCCATCTATCATTGGTTGCAGATTAGCGGCTACCGAGCTAAAGCCCAGTAGTGGGCCTTGTTTGGAATTGCGCTCAGCAAAACTTGCCATACTTTCCATCGTTGCAGTTCCTAGAACGGTCATCGTGGTAATTCCTGCCGTTGCAGTCACCGATGATTTGAGAAATTCACGTCGTGATATTTTTCTTTGTTCGATGACTTCCATCATCGAGGGATTGTTACTTTCGTTACAGGTTATAGTATTAATTTTGAGCTTACTATCTGGATGCAGCTTGCTACTCATATTACCTCCACTTTTAATGTAATTTTTGATATAGCAAACTTAGTTTCTAAAAGTGACAATTTGATAACATCTCGATTAATTTTTTTTGATGATTTGATGACTAGCCAGCAAAGTAATACCAGTGTCAGAACGTTGAAATCGCATAATGGTGGGTATCTAGCCACAACAGCTACGGCTTAGTC
>CAZIDT010000274.1:0-2720 GCA_964537855.1 uncultured Nitrosomonas sp. | reverse complement strand
CTCACAACGCTGCACGCGCTGAATCTTGGTTTCATACAAAGTGTGACTCATTTTTCCTCCAATAAAAGTAATTTTGCTCGCTCTGATCGTTAAGTCCACTTCCTTCAACGACCGGCATTAAGACCTGAATTCCCGTTAATCTGATTCGATCTTTGTTAAATCAAGTTGTGCAATTATACCACTGACTAACATCGTATGAGCTTGAAGCCTTTTTGCGATTCAAACGTACCGTTTATTGCGATCAAATTTGTTTCTGATGCGATTCGTTGAATCCATAAAGCAAATTCTGGAATAATGGAGTAATTGATTAACTGGCAGCGAAATTTGAAGATAAATTGACGATGGCGGATAACCAGAATTTTGAGTAGAGAGCACGTTGCAAGCATATTTATGATAGATGCTTAAGGTGGTAAAACGAGTTGAGAGCAAATTTATTAAACTTTGATGGATTAGTATCTTTATATGAGCGAGCAATTGGATAGTCTTGAATTATCTAGCCTTGCTGAAACCTACGATCTGGAATGCAAAGCAGCCCAAGGCCGGAATGAGCGAGGAGAGCTGCCGGAAGATTTTTGGAAAAGCTATAGTGCCATGGCAAATGCCGATGGCGGCATTATTTTGCTGGGCGTTCAGGAAAAGCCGCGAGGACATTTTCAAGCATTGGGATTGGCTGATGTCGAGCGTGTTCGAAAAGCGCTGTGGGATAACTTGCATAACCGGAAACAGATTAGTGCTAATTTGCTGAACGAAGATGATATTCAAGAAATTAAGATTGATGATAAAACTGTGTTGCGCGTAAAAATACCTCGTGCTTCCCGTCAATCGAAACCGGTTCATGTCGGTAGCAATCCCTTTGGCGGTTCCTACTTGCGCCGTTACGAAGGTGATTATCTGGCTGACGATGAAACGGTGCGTCGTATGCTTGCCGAGCGTGTCGAGGATTCGCGGGACGAACGGATACTGAAAGGGTTCTATTTTTCCGATCTGGATATGGAGACGGTGGCGGCTTACCGGAACCGTTTTGCGGCGGTTAAGCCCGGCCATACCTGGACTGATTTGCCTGTAGCCGAATTCCTGGAGCGGATCGGTGCTGCTGGCAAGAATCGCGAGGAAGACTATTCAGGCATTCGACTGGCTGGCTTGCTCATGTTTGGCCGTGGCGAAGTTATCCGCGATGCTTTGCCGCATTACATGGTGGATTATCAGGAGCGCCCGGAAGCTAGAGCGGAGAAACGCTGGATCGACCGTTTGGTACCGGATGGCAGTTGGTCCGGGAATATCTACGATTTTTTTCGCAAAGTGTATCAGAAGCTGACTGCCGATCTGAAAGTACCGTTTCAGCTTCAGGATGGGCAGCGAGTGGAAGATACTCCAGTACATGAAGCTTTACGTGAAGCCTTGGTCAATACGCTGATCCATGCGGATTTTACCGGCCGGGTTTCGGTGCTTGTCGTGAAGCGGCCGGATATGTTTGGTTTCCGCAATCCCGGATTGATGCGAATATCGCCCGAGTTGGCGATTCAGGGCGGAAATAGCGATTGCCGGAATCGCCGGTTACAAACGATGTTTCAATTGGTTGGTTACGGTGATCATGCGGGATCGGGTATTCCCAAGATTTATAGCAATTGGGCCAATCGGCATTGGAGGCGTCCGGTATTGTATGAGTTGCGCGAGCCTGAGCAAACATTGATGGAGCTGCGAATGAGCAGCCTGGTTCCAGAAGAAGCCATTGCCGAGTTGGAAGTTCATTTGGGGGAGAGCCATGTTCTCTCGGATACAGAGCGTCTTGCATTGATTACAGCCAGCTCAGAAGGTGTGGTGAATCATGCCCGGTTACGAGAGATATCTGCCGAACATTCGGCAGATATCTCAAAGATGCTGGCTCACTTGGTAAGGGATGGTTTTTTGACTTCCGATGGCGCTGGCAGGGGAATGGTGTACTTTTTACCGTGGAAAAAACAATTGGAAGACGCTCTTTTTGATCTCAGAGTGGGAGTGATCAGTTCAGGATATAGCGATTCCATACCTCCACAGTTTAGTTCAATACCTCCGGAGCTAAACGCTATACCTCCACAGCTAGGTGCAATACCTCCGGAGCTACCGCCGCAATATCTCGACTGGAACGAATTACCGCTTGAGCTCCAATCAAAGCTGCTCGAATTAGCATCTCCAGTGAGTACGAAGCGCCGTACTTCCCCAGCGGTATTGCAAAAGACTATTCTGGCTTTGTGCACGAAGCGCTATCTTGGAAGGCGAGTGTTGGCTTATGTACTTAAACGCAACGCGGATGATTTACTTAAGCGAACATTGACTCCGATGGTGGCTGCCAAGATATTGGTTCCAGCTTTCGCTGCCGCAAGCGACCCGAGGCAAGCTTATATAGCCGCCAATCAATCAACAGAGTAGAGCTCATGAGTACAGCTGCATCGATTGTTTCCAAAGTTTGGAGTTTCTGTACTACGTTGCGCGATGATGGCGTGGGGTACGGTGACTACTTGGAGGAGCTCACCTATCTGATTTTCTTGAAAATGGCGGACGAGCATAGTCAGCCGCCGTATAACCGCCAAGTCGGATTTCCGCTGAATACAACTGGCAAAGTTTGAAAGCGAAGCGCGGTGCGGAGCTGGAGGTACATTACGTAGCGCTGCTGATGGAGTTGGGCAAGCTGCCCGGGATGCTGGGGCAGATTTTCACCAAGACGCAGAACAAGATCCAGAATC
>CAZIDT010000273.1:0-2730 GCA_964537855.1 uncultured Nitrosomonas sp. | reverse complement strand
CTCCGCCGAGTGCGCCTTTTATAGCAGCAGTACCACCATTTAATAGTGCACCTGCTATAGCACCTAAGCTGCCAATCCCACCACCAGTCATATTGCCTGCTTGTTTTGATCGAAAAAAATTCATCACAAAATCCAATATTCCACTTGCGGACTGTGATTGCTGAGAGGATTTGATGATATGTTCGAGTTTCGAGGTTCCTTCATTCGCTAATACTTTAATTAAGCGACTAACAATATCTCCATAACTCATTTTTTTTCCTTTCTTCTGTTGATTGAATGGCTTTATCTACAGCATCTGCATTAGATAAAGATAAAAAGGTTTCTTATGATTTGTGACAAGTGCAGGTTAATCATACCAGTATTTTGAGAAGTTATAACGCAACTCGATGAATGAAGATAAAGCTTAATAAATAAGAATTTCTATTAAATCCTGAAAATGGATTGTCATAACTTTAGCCATGCGGGGCATAAAAAATGTTCTTAATAATGAGTAGCAAAAAAATCATTTCTCCTGCTTGAAAATAGATTTCGTATCCCTATATTGAGGTTAGTGCTCGTTATTAAATGTAGGCATTGATGATGAGTATTTAAGATGCTATTCCGATGACGGAGATATTTTGGCGTATCGAATAACGCGATGGCGTCAAGACATACAGGAAATTTTAATTGCAGTTAATTTGTAAACTTAAAATTGGAGATAATTGATTATGGCTATTACACGTTATGAACCATGGGGATTATTGACACAACTTCAAAAAGAACTGGAACAAATGCGAAGTGATGTGGCTGGCGATGGTTCTTCGGCTACTGCTGAATGGGCTCCTGCTGTGGATATCAAAGAGGAATCTGATCGATTCGTTCTGCATGCTGATTTACCCGGCGTAAAACCCGAAGAAATCGATGTCAGTATGGAAAATGGTGTGTTGACTATTAAAGGTGAGAAAAAAACTGAAGCAAAAACCGAAAAAGATGGGTATAAGCGAATAGAACGAACTTACGGTTCCTTTTATAGACGTTTTAGTTTGCCTGATACGGCTAATCCAGATGCGATTTCAGCAGTTTCTAAACATGGCGTGCTTGAAATTACGATTCCCAAACGGGAATCAGTACAACCGAAAAAGATCAATGTGTCAGCAGTAGAATAATTTAGTTTCTCGCTGTTAGTTGCGTAAAAAGGGAATCTATTAGATTCCCTTTTTCTTTTTGATGAATCAATTTAGAGTCGCAAGTAATCTGAAACTAGTTTACGGCATCCTATAATTCGTGAAAAAATCGCATCACTTTTTTTGTTGTTGATTTATATCATTGCTTATGCCACTTATTACACTTGAGGATGGTTGCCTAGCCTTTGGCCACCATGCCCTATTAAGCCGCGTTGATTTCCAATTAGATCCAGGAGAGCGGATCGGTTTGATTGGACGCAATGGTAGTGGTAAATCGAGTTTGTTAAAAACGTTGGCCAAGCAAATTAAGCTCGACGATGGAAAACTTTGGCATAAACCTGCGCTGAAGCTTGTTTATGTTCCTCAGGAACCTGAATTTGAAGTAAATGGTACGGTATATCACGAAGTATCCCGGGGGTTAGGTGATTTAAGCCAAATTCTCAATGAATATCATGAAATTTCTCAGGCTTTGAGTGAAGGGAAGGGGGATAATGAAACCAATTTTTCTCGACTCGAATCATTGCAGAATTCATTGGAGTTGAATGATGGGTGGCGGATCCAAACCAGGGTCGAGACAGTCATTCACCAATTAGGATTATCAGCACAAGATTTGATCGAAAATTTATCGGGTGGAACTCGAAAACGAGTTGCGTTAGCACGTGCCTTGGTAGTGTTGCCAGACGTATTACTACTGGATGAGCCTACGAATCATCTTGATTTTACTTCGATTGAATGGTTAGAGGAATTACTCCAGGCTTTTGCGGGCAGCGTGATTTTTATCACCCATGATCGACGTTTTTTAGATAACGTTGCCACTCGAATTATTGAGCTAGATCGCGGTTTTATTGAAAGTTTTGCGGGTAATTTTGCATATTACCTGCAAAAGAAAATGGAAATGTTAGAGGTAGAAGCGACTCAGCAGCATAAATTTGATAAAGTGCTGGCACAAGAAGAAGCATGGATACGCAAAGGCGTTCAGGCACGATGCACTCGTAATGAAGGAAGAGTAAGGCGTTTAGAAGCGCTACGATTGGAGCGCGCGGCGCGACGCGAACGAGTTGGATCGGTCAATTTTAATGTCGAGGTAGGTGAGCGATCAGGACATTTGGTGGCAGAGCTTGAGCAAGTAACCAAGCGCTTCGGTGACAAGACTGTGATAAAGGATTTTTCTGGTCGAATTTTGCGAGGCGATCGGATTGGTTTGTTAGGCCCCAACGGTTCAGGTAAATCGACTTTATTGAAGCTCATACTAGGTGAATTGGAACCGGATTCAGGCAAAATAACGCGAGGAACAAAGTTATCAGTTGCTTATTTTGATCAAATGCGAGGGCAACTGAATCCAGAGTCGACCGTTATTGACACAATTAATCAAGGATCTGATTTTATTGAGATTAATGGTGAGCGTAAGCACGTCATCAGTTACCTTGAAGATTTTCTCTTTGCACCCCAGCGCGCTCGTTCGCCAGTTAAATCGTTATCAGGTGGGGAACGTAATCGTTTGTTATTAGCTCGCTTGTTTACTCAACCTGCTAATTTACTGGTATTAGATGAGCCTACCAATGATCTT
>CAZIDT010000272.1:0-2770 GCA_964537855.1 uncultured Nitrosomonas sp. | reverse complement strand
ATCAATCATTCTTTATATTTAAAAATAATATTAATTCATTTGATTATCACTATTTTGTATAAGGGAGTAATGAATTGATTGTAAAGGTTTAACTTAAGCGTGATAGATGGTGTCCGATATATGAAAAATGAAAAATAATCGTCGAAATTACTACCGTATTCTGCATGTTCAACCTGATGCGCCGCTGGAAATCATTCGCGCAAGCTATCGTGCCATGATGGGTCCCTTGAGAATGCATCCTGATATGGGGGGTAACCATGAAGTGGCTGCACTCATCAATCAAGCTTGGGAAGTTTTGAGTGATCCCGCTAAACGTGCTGCTTATGATCGGAAAATCGAATCAAATTTGCCTAAGATGGCAAGAGCGGCAAGAAAAACTGCATCAAATCGTTTTACTCAAACAACTCAAGAAACAAAGAAAAACAATGCGCCGCATCAACGCGCTGATAATTCGTTTAATACATCAGTGTGTTTGTTTTGTACTACACCTTTACCATTAGAGATCGGACCCGAAACGTGTTGTCGCTCCTGTGGATGTCCTTTAGCGCCACCACCGATGCCAGCTAGAATGGGTAAGGAATTGTTTGGGCGGCGGCGATTACCTCGTGTGCAACGATCTCAGTCGGTGATCGTGCATGTAACCCAGGAAGGGGGGCCGTTACCCGCTAAATTGCGTAATATTTCAGATAGTGGAATGAGTCTCGAACTGGAAGCTATGGTACGCGAAGGAGAGGTGATACGCGTTCTGGCACACGAATTTGAGGCGCTGACGCAAGTATTGGCAGTACGGTGGTATAGTCAACGCTGGATAGCTAGTATGCGCTTGGTTTCAATTAAGTTTGCAAGACGGCAGGGTGTTTTTGTCTCAACGTATGCCTAGCTTTGTTCGCAAGTTTTCTTTTTTTCATATCCATTAGCAGCTTGATCAAGCTAATTACCTATTTTTTAAGTCGTTTTTTGTACGATTATACAAAATAAATTCGACTATCATTTCGGCATGGTAGTCGCGTGAACGTTGACTATACTGCTTATAATCCCAATTAATTGCTTGATGATTGATCCATTATGCTCGAACGACATGATACTTTAGAATGCTTGAATCAAACGAGCTCACTGCGTGAGAAATTAGTTAAGACCCATATGGTGTTAAATAACCACTTACCATTTATCAAGCGTATCGCTGTGGCTATTTATGATCCGAAAACTTCAGTTCTAAAAACTTACCTGCATAGTAGCGGCAAAGAAGATCCTTTATCGCATTATCAAACGACAATGAAGAATGCTCCTTCGTTGGAAGCATTAATGAAGCAAGGAAATCCGCGTGTTATTAAAAGTAAAGTTACCGTAGAACGGGGGCGACATGAACATACGCAGCGCATCGGTCGCGAAGGATATGCTGCAAGTTACACCTTGCCTATGTTTTACAATGGTGTGTTCTTTGGATTTATTTTCTTCAATTCAAGTGAGACGGACGTATTCAATGAAACCACACTCGAGCAATTGGATTTGTATGGGCATTTGATTTCGCTGATGGTAATTAATGAAATCAATTCAGTGCAAACTTTGGTAGCGGCAATCTCAACTGCGTCGCATATGACTCATTTGCGTGATCCGGAAACCGGTAGTCACCTCGATCGAATGTCACGGTATGCTCGACTCATTGCAAAATCGTTGGCGGAACAATACCAACTTGATGATGAGTATATCGAACGCGTATTTATGTTTTCTCCATTACACGACATCGGAAAATTAGGTATTCCCGATCAAATTTTACTGAAACCAGGAAAACTGACGGAAGAAGAGCAAACGATCATGCGCACCCATGCAACCAAAGGGAGAGAAATGATCGACAACATGTTGGCTAACTTTGGTTTTGATAGTATTCCGGATGTTGATATCTTGCGTAATATTGCGCAATTTCATCATGAAAATATCAATGGTCAAGGTTATCCTGCAGGGCTAGCTGGCAATTCCATTCCACTTGAGGCCCGAATCGTTGCCGTTGCAGATGTATTCGATGCGTTAACCAGTCGTCGCCCTTATAAGGAAGCTTGGAGTAATCAAGAGGCTTTTGCTATGCTAAAGCGGATGTCTGGGGAAAAACTCGACGCAGACTGTGTAAACGCACTCATCGACCAACAAGAAGAGATTGAGCAAATCCAAGAGCAATTCAAAGAAGATCCGCTAGGTTAGAGCAATATCCTGGCTTGTTGTGAAAATTGTTAGCAAGTTTTGTTAGCTTGGCAAGCTGATTTAACCTTCTCTTCTAAACTAGGTTGCATCCCCGCGGTGCGGCCTTCTTCAAAAGCAATTTCAGCAGGAATACCTTGATGGAGTCGGTAAGTTGTCCACATAGCCCCTGCTCGATTTCCTGACGCACAATGTAACAAAATGGGTGTAGCAGCTTGTTCGAATGCTTTGATAAAAGTAGCTAACTGCTCAGCATCAATCCCAGCGCCAGTAACCGGGATATTGATATACGTCATACCAGCCGATTCTACAGCAGTCTTCTCAGATGATGTGCCTTCAGATTCAGTACGTAAATCGATAATTGTTTTGAATCCGTGCTGAGCAAGCTCCTGTGTACTGACTTCGCTTAAAGAACCAGAGGTGGCAAGTAGAGTCGTCGCACGGTTATAGTTTTTAACGGTTTTAATCTCGTTTCCAAATGGAACTTGTGAACTTGCAAGGGAAACCATTGCGTAAAGGAAGGTCAAAATCAACAAGCTTGCTCGGGTGATATTCATCATAAGCTCCAATAAGGTTTAAT
>CAZIDT010000271.1:0-2772 GCA_964537855.1 uncultured Nitrosomonas sp. | reverse complement strand
CTAGTATTCTCGAATTTGGAGCCGGGTCAGGTAAGTTAGCGCTCGATTTATTAACTGAACTTGAGCAATTAGATCAGTCACCAACGCAATATCTTATCCTTGAAATGAGCGGGGAACTACAGCAACGTCAACGAGAATTATTTGTAACCCATGCACCCCACCTTCTCGATCGCATTACCTGGTTAAATGAGTTACCTGAACAATTTTCAGGTCTTATCATTGCAAATGAGGTTCTTGATGCCATGCCCACTCATTTAATCGTTTGGAAAAAAGATGATCTTTTTGAACGAGGAGTAGGGTTAGATCAACAAAATTTTATTTGGATCGATAAACCTTTAATCAGTGATGAATTAAAAACAATTGCAAACCAATTATCTACACTCATTGATAGAAATGAGCCTAATTTTGTGAGTTACTTAAGTGAAATTTCGCTTGCTAATCGATACTTTATTCG
Organism: uncultured Nitrosomonas sp.; assembly: GCA_964537855.1. GTDB lineage: Bacteria > Pseudomonadota > Gammaproteobacteria > Burkholderiales > Nitrosomonadaceae > Nitrosomonas. The sequence continues at coordinate 2,318 of CAZIDT010000271.1, read as the reverse complement.
TAGCTTAAGTAAAATGCTGCAATCAGGGTTAATTTTACTCATCGACTATGGTTTTGGTCAGCGGGAATATTATCATCCTCAACGATCAATGGGCACAGTTATGTGCCATTACCGCCATTATGCACACGATGATCCATTCTATTTACCCGGACTTCAAGATATTACAAGTCATGTTGATTTTTCGGCGATTACTCAAGTAGCTTCCTGTAATAACTTGCAGCTATTGGGATACACAAACCAAGCCCATTTTTTAATTAACTGTGGGATTACAGAATTATTATCGAAGGTATCAGTAACCGATACAGCAGCATATTTACCGCTATCAAATCAATTACAACGGTTGGTCAGTCCAGCAGAGATGGGAGAGTTGTTTAAAGTCATTGCGCTTGGCAAACACTTCGATGAAACACCTATCGGTTTTACTAAAGGCAATTTATTTCATTTGTTATGAGTTAACAGGTTGCTGAAGAAAATCGACCCCCAAATTCATCATCAGCATGCTGAATGACAGAAAGCAGTGTTGCACAAGCAGCTCGCATACTTGGCGCTAACTGCAGTAAGGTACTGATATTGATTGATCGACGTAATAGTAAACTAAGCAACTGAGGAATATTAACGCTTCCATCCGGATAAACAGCATCCATTAAGATGGGTGGTGGTGAAAATTCCAACGGATCAGTAATCGCACGTACAACAACAAATGGTATACCAGCAGCGGCTGCAACATCGGCAATGGCACCACTTTCCATATCTACGGCACAAGCACCGTGTTTTGCCGAAAACGCACGTTTTGCTGCTTCAGATGATAACATTTGGTGACTTGCTGCTAACTTGCCCCCTACTACTTTTACATGTTGAGGCAGAAGTTGCAGAATGCGAGTTCGCCACGCCAATTCAACTGAAACAGGCTCTGATTGCTCAACTTGGATATGTTCTGGCAGCACCAAATCACCAGGTCGCAATGACTCACTAAGGGCGCCTGCAACACCGAAACTTACCAGCGCCGATACTCCCCGATCACGAAGCCCAATCGCAGCTTTGCGAGCAGCATTTTCTCCGATACCACAAACCCAAATTGCTGTACCTTCCCTTAAACGAACCATTTCATTGAAAGGAAGATGTCGAGACGTTACACACTTAGCTTCAGCGCGCATCGCAGTAACGATGCCAATTAAACTCACAACCGTTACCTTTCAGCTGTTAGAGCGCGATAGCGAATGAGCGCCCAAATGGGGAAATACTTAGAGTAACCGTGATATTTCAAATAAAATACCCGTGGAAAACCGGGAGCTGTAAACCAAGGCTCACTCCATAAGTGATCATTACCCTGTGTTTTCATTAAATAGTCAATTCCTTTCTGAACCGCAATACTATTAACCTCACCTGCTGCCATCAAACCTAATACAGCCCAAGCTGTTTGAAATGATGTACTTACATTAAATTCCCCAGCTTGTTGTGGGTCAAGGTAAGTATCATTGGTTTCTCCCCAACCGCCATCAGATCGTTGTTTTGATTTCAACCACTGTACCGCTTTTCGAATTGCATCATGATTGCGATCCACCTTTGCAAGTTGCATTGCCTCCAATACTGACCAGGTACCGTAAATATAATTACTTCCCCATCGACCGAACCAAGCGCCATTCGGTTCTTGTTCATTAAATAAATAGGCTAAGCCACGTTCAACTACTGGCAGGTGCTGTGGATCACCATATAATGCTAAGAATCCCGTACAACGTGCGGTAACGTCACTTGAGGGTGGATCCAGCAATGCGCCATGATCCGCGAATGGAATTTCGTTCAAATAATAGTAGGTATTATCGATATCAAAAGCTGCAAACCCACCATTACTGGATTGCATCCCTGCAAGCCAATCGGCTGCACGTTTCAAGCTAAATTGATATACTTTAGGATCTGCTTGATACAAAGCCCATGCTGCAGCAGCGGTATCATCTAAATCTGGATAGTGTGGATTTGCATATTGGAACGCCCATCCACCACCTGGCAAGCTAGGCCTTGCTTCGCGCCAATCACCGGGTTCATCTAAAATTTGCCGTTGTATCGTCCAATCTAAAGCTTGCCTAATGGGTTTCTGATCGGAATGGGAATCTTCCTGCAGTGATAAAGAGGCTAATACAGTGTCCCAGATTGGTGAAGTACAAGGTTGACACCACGCTCTTCTCCCTTCATCAACTAATAATCCCTGCAGAGCTGCTTTGCATTGCTTGCGGTAAGGATGTTCAGCATCATAACCAAGTAAAGTAAGTGCTTCATAAGCATTAACCATTGCTGGGAAGATCGCACCTAATCCACATTCTCCG
>CAZIDT010000270.1:0-2774 GCA_964537855.1 uncultured Nitrosomonas sp. | reverse complement strand
ATGGACGAGTTTACGCATTCGATACTTCAGATAAACGACTTAATAATCTAAAACCCAGGCTTAAGCGTTCTGGTTTATCTAACATTCATCCAGTTCGTATCGATAATGAAAATGATTTAAGAGTTAAACGATTAGCGGGAAAAATTGATAGAGTACTGATTGACGTGCCTTGTAGCGGTTTGGGCACACTTCGTCGAAATCCGGATTTAAAATGGCGACAATCTCCCCAAAGTATCGAAGAGTTAAAAGTAAAGCAAAGGGCTATTTTGAATGCCGCAAGTAGGCTATTAAAGCCTGGTGGAAGGTTGGTTTATGCAACGTGTAGTTTACTACCTGAAGAAAATCAGGATATTGTTGAAAGCTTTTTAGCTAATAATACGCAATTTACATCCCTAGATTGCAGCGATTTGCTAGCAAAGCAGGAGATACCACTTGATACGGGAAAATATTTACAATTATCGCCTGCTAATCATCATACTGATGGATTTTTCGCTGCAGCGCTTGAACTTAAAAAAAATAATTAGTTTGCTTTGGATAACAGTAACCGAAGGTGGAGCTACTCTTCAATTTTATTAATGATGCCCCTCAACTTCAACTCATTAATGACCTGTTGAACAGAAGTGGTTAAATCGGTAGTGCTTGTTTTAACTGTTAGCTCGGGATTTTCCGGAGCTTCATAGGGAGAAGAGATTCCCGTAAATTCCGCAATCTGTCCTGCTCTAGCTTTTTTATAGAGACCTTTAACATCTCGAGACTCACAAATTTCTATTGGGCTATCACAATAGATTTCAATAAAATCACCTTGTTTGACTAGACTTCTTACTCGCTCGCGTTCCGAACGAAAAGGAGAAATAAAAGCAGTTAATACGATGATTCCTGCTTCCATGAATAGTTTTGCAACTTCACCTACTCGGCGAATATTTTCTACGCGATTTTCTGGAGAGAATCCAAGGTCATTGCATAACCCATGACGAACATTATCGCCATCTAGCACAAATGTTCTAAACCCACCTAGATGCAGAACTTCTTCAACGGCATGAGCTAAAGTAGATTTTCCAGCGCCCGAAAATCCAGTAAACCAGAGAATAGCGCCACGATGACCATTTAGTTTTTCGCGCCGTTGACGAGTTACTGAGGCGTGATGCCAGAGAATATCGTTTGATACTCGAGGTAACGTTGTCATGATTGATTTTGGATAAAGAGTAGATAATTAACAAAAAAATTATTGGGAGGCCTATGCTTGATACTTCTCAGTGTGTTTCTGAGATTGACTCTTTTACATGATTACTTCGTTCTATCGCAAGTTTGTCAAACATCGCTTCAAACATCAGTATTGGAATTTCAGCAGAACGCCTTTCAGAGACACGAAAATTACCGCCTAAGGGATTACCGATATCTTTAACTCTTCGGTCATTATTGATATTACGTTTAACAAATTGACGGACACGTATACCCCAGCGCTCCATCATGCGGTGCGACAGTTTTTCAATATACTGACTAATTTCTTCGTCAGTGACATAATCATTACTCGATAGTCGAATATTTACTGCAACCGAATATCTTTTTTCGGCATAATCGCTTGATGATTGTTGTTCAATAACATGGACCCAGGAATCGACACTGGGCCCAAGTTCTTTACAGACCATTTTAACTAATGTTTCGGTTTCCCGCGCAGAATAGCTACCCAAGAAAACACCGTAATTATCTGTTGGAATTAATCCCAAGAAATTGTGCAGATGACGTAACGACGACATGATATACCATGGATGTTGTGTTAAGTAAAAATAGCCGGTGTATATTAATAAGAAGCTAAAAAACATAATAGATTCTGGAATGCCGAGATACAAACCTATTAAGCCAAACGACCCTAGCACTAAGTGAAGCGTTCCAATAACGAAAACAGTATCTTCTATCCTAAAGCCAGCATGCAGTAAGATATGATGCAAATGATTGTGATCGGGAACGAATGGAGATTGTCGTAGCCAAATTCTGCGCAGCATCACGGTTACGGTATCCATAAGCGGAATGGCAAATAACCAAATGGCAGTTACAGGTGTCATGGAAGCATGGGATCCTTGCGAGAGATCAACCAATAACCAAGCGAACAAAAAACCAAGGAGCATACTACCGTTATCTCCCAGAAAGACACGAGCACGATTTTGTGTAGGGTAGCGAAGGTTAAAATATAAAAAACCAGAAACACCTCCAACTAATGCAATAGCAAGGGTGGTGTTAGCCAGATCGCCTCCGAGAAAAGCTAAGATACTAATTAACAGTAAAGTAATCCATGATAGTGTACCAGCAAGTCCATCAATGCCATCGATCATGTTGAGTGCATTGATTCCTCCTATAGTAGCAAACATTGTAAGTGGAATAGCCAATAGACCTAACTCCAGAGTATGGTAATTAGAAATTAATGCGCCAAGCTCACTCAGTTGTATTCCTCCAAAGAGAATCATGATCAGCGCAACTATCCCTTGAGAAAAGAACCTTATTTTATAGTTGAGACGTAAGATATCATCAATGAGACCGATAATGAAAATGATAACTGCAGCTGATCCAAGCGCTAACCATTTTACCCAAGACTCTGGTTGATCAAGGAATAAAACAGTTAGGGCAATAAAAAATGCGATTAGAATTCCTACTCCTCCAACAAAAGGCGTGACGGTATCGTGTTGTTTGTGGCCGCCAGGATGATCAGCGATGTTATTTGCTAGTGCATAGATTATTGCAAATCGAATACTAATCGTTGCTAATGTGGCTGTTAGCAAGAG
>CAZIDT010000269.1:0-2775 GCA_964537855.1 uncultured Nitrosomonas sp. | reverse complement strand
TGTCGTTGTTCCTCTTTTGATAAATGCAAGAAAAACTTAATGATCCGAATGCCATTGCGGTGTAGGTAGTTTTCCAGATTAACGATGTCTTGGAAACGTTCTAACCATATTTTTTGTGGATCAACACATTCTGGTGGTAAATGTTGTTGTTTCAATAAGCCAGGTATGACCCGAACAGCGATCACTTCTTCGTAGTAGGAACGATCAAAAATACCAATTCGTCCTCGTTCAGGTAGGCACTTGTTGCTGCGCCATAAGAAGTCATGATCCAACTCTTCTAGGTTTGGTTGCTGGAAACTAAAAACTTGGCAACCTTGCGGGTTGATCCCAGACATGACATGTTTGATAACACCACCTTTACCAGCTGAATCCATCCCTTGAAAAATAAGCAGTACAGCGTATCGATTATAAGCGTAAAGCATCTCTTGTAACTGGCCTATTGCTTGTTGTGCCTCCAAAAGCAATATTTGATAGTGTTCTTTGGAAGAATAAACGGGCTTGATACTTGTGGATCGCTGAGTCAAATTAGCACAATCTACTTTTTCAGCCCGATTAACTCTAAATGCATTGCAATCAAAAAGTGAATTCAACATAAATTGGATAGGCGGTTCAAGGTAATCTCAAGTCTGATAGCGTAGTGTAAAAAAAACATTTCGACCAGGCTGATTAAAGAATGCTGCTGTTTCATAATGTTCATTGAACAGATTTTCAAGGCGTGCTTGTAATCGCCAGTTTTGAGCAAATGCATACTCAGCGCGTAGATCAACCCTGACAAAGCCACCGACTAATCGTGTATTTTCGGTATCATCAAAACGCTTGCCTTCAGCTAGAAAGGTTCCGCCGAGTGAATAGTGATTGAATTGGCGGTCTGCATCGATTCGAAATATATGCTTAGCCCGGCGTGGTAGGATTTTATCGTCAGGCGATGATGCGTTCTCCGGATTTAAAAGGGTAAGGTTTGCATTAATCGTCCAATTGAACAATTGGGTATTGAAAACGCTTTCAAGTCCTTGAATCCGAGCGCGATCAACATTAATCGAGGAAAAGGTTTGGATATCAAACGTGATCAGATTATTAATGTGTGTTTCGTAAGCATTAACCGACCATTTTCCAAGTCTTGTTGTACTGGTAACACCGATCTCAAAGCTACGCGATGATTCGGGCTTTAAGTTTGGATTACCTGAGAACGGAAAATATAGTTCGTTAAAATTGGGGGCTTTGAAAGCATTCCCAAAATTTGCAGTCAATCTTAAGTTGGAAGTAATTGCATAGCCCCACCCGATTCCACCGGTAACCCATTTTCCAAATTGTTCGTTGTGATCCCACCGTAACGATAATTGGAGATTATGGGCCGCAATTGCGGCTTGATGTTGTGCAAACAATCCCCAATTTCTGCGCGAGGTTTCAATATAGCTTTCCGTACTTTTGACTTGATCATTAAAATAATCGATGCCCGCAGTTAACAAATGATGGTTACCAATAGAAAAATTATTTTGTAAAAAAACCGAGTCGCGCATGCTGTCAAATTGGCTAAGAAACGTACTACGCCTGATTTGCTCAGAACGTTCAATCTTATAAGTATCTAATTTTTCGAAACTCCGTCCTGCTGTTAAATTTAATTGCCAGAATGAAAATGGGGAGTAGCGAATCGATCCACCTAACACTTGTTGTTTTAATTTGGAACGGTTTGCATAACCACCATCAAATTGCGTATCTCCCGCACTGTGCAGAAAATGGGCATCAACTTCGAGCGCCTGGCTAAAGCGATAACCGGCACGTAACGAGCTTGCAAGGTTTCGGTAACCATCTTTATCTAAATCATCTACTCTCGATGCCTCGGTCATAAAGCAGCCTGCTGTTTCAGTACCGGTACAAGCATTAAATCCGCGAGTGCCGATTCCACTGACATTGACATTAAACCAACCACGGTCACCTCCTCCAGATAAACCCGTTGAGCCATTGATCGAGTTATAACTGCCCCCGCCAAAGCTAAAGTTAGGCTGAATTTTTCCACCTCCTTTGCGCGTGAAAATCTGAATAACGCCCCCAATGGCTTCAGATCCGTATAAGCTTGAGCGCGGCCCGCGAACGACTTCGATACGATCGATTTGTTGAATTGGAATATTTTCGAATGAGGTTGTGCCAGATGTAACCGATCCAACACGAACACCATCGATAAGTACCAATACGTGGTCTGATTCAGTGCCACGTAAAAAGAAAGAAGTTTGCTTGCCTGGCCCTCCATTATTAACGATATTTAAACCGGGGATACCGCGGAGCAAATCCTCAACGGAGCGCGCCTGTAGTCGCGCAATGTCGGCCTGTGTAATGACGGTTGCAGAAGCAAGCGTTTCATCTGCGGTTTGAGCAGTTCGTGTCGCAGTAACAATGACTGGTGGTTGAAGATTTGAAGCTAACGCAGCGCTAATTTGGTAGAGCGCTGCGCAAAAACCAAAAAAAAGATACCGTTTCATTTTTCTCCCTTCGCGCACACCCGCGCGAGAATATTGATTTGATGGGATAGTGCAAAGGAGAAAAACAAATGGTAGCGCTATTTCATACGGAAAAAGTCGCTGTTATTCGTTAGATTGCCCTCCGCAATACCCTTGATATTAACTTTAGGCCGGTCTCCGGGCTTATGAGTGGATTCTTCCTGATCTGCGCCTTCCCATAGCGAATACAGTGGCTATTGCAGATTGTTTACTCATCTACCGTTGCGGGGGCAGCGCTGGCTTGTACCAGCTTCCCGTTTCACTCATTAAGAAAACTTAATGA
>CAZIDT010000268.1:0-2817 GCA_964537855.1 uncultured Nitrosomonas sp. | reverse complement strand
TACTCGCATCGAGAAACGTTACGCTATAATGATTCCATTATCAATAATAAAGGTGTAAGTATGGGGTTTCTAGCTAACAAACGAATTCTGATTACAGGATTACTCAGCAATCGATCTATCGCATATGGGATTGCCAAGGCGATGCAACGTGAAGGTGCAGAACTTGCTTTTACCTACCAAGCTACCGATTTGCGCGATCGCGTAGCCAAACTCGCAAATGAATTTAACAGCAATTTATTATTTCCCTGCGATGTGCAAGATGATCAACAAATTATCCAATGTTTTGAGGATCTAGGCAAACATTGGGATGGTCTCGATGGTATCGTTCACTCGATCGCATTTGCACCTCGAGAAGCATTAACTGGAGATTATTTAGAAAGCGTCAATCGCGAGGCGTTTCACATCGCCCATGATGTCAGCTCGTATAGTTTTGCAGCTTTAGCTAAAGCAGGACTAAAACTGATGGAAGGTAGGCAAGCTGCATTGCTGACACTGAGTTATCTCGGAGCTGTCAGAGTCATGCCGAGTTATAACGTGATGGGACTCGCCAAAGCCAGCCTGGAAGCAAATGTTCGATTCATGGCCTCTAGCTTAGGTAAGAAAGGTATTCGCGTGAATGCGATATCAGCAGGACCAATCAAAACCCTCGCTGCATCGGGTATCGGAAATTTTAGTAAACTGCTTGGCTACGCAGAGAAGGTAGCCCCACTCCGCAAAAATGTCACAACAGAAGAAGTCGGCAATGTCGCTGCCTTTTTATGTAGCGACCTTGCGAGTGGAATTACCGGAGAAATTACTTATGTCGATGCCGGATTCAACACCGTTGCTTTCGATCTGGATCAATAACTTTCAGGTCTGATCTTCACTGAATAACGTTGTCTCAAACTAGCCTGATATGCTGCCATCTCCTCCTGCAGAACCATTTGCTTGAGTTGACCGCCAAAGTTTTGCAATTTGGCTTGATCCGCAGCATCAGGTTCGATCACCTGGTTAATTCGAACTAAATTATATTTACCTTGTAAACCAGTAACACCAACATAAGCCGGTAGCTGTGTTACATCAGCTTGAAAAATGGCGCGCAATGTTTCAATATCTAAGCCTTGTGATTGCATATATGAAATGGTCTTTGGCGTATTTCCCCAATCAACGACATCAGTTTCACCGGCTTTTAATCGAGCCAGTTTGTCATTTCCTTCTTCTTCCGCTTTTTGGGTTGCTAGCTGAAGCTTAAGCTTTTCGACGATTTGATCACGAACCACTTCTAACGATTGTGCAGCAGCTGGCTTATGTTCTAGCACTCTGGCAGAAACAAAGGTATCCGGCATCACTTCGATCGCATCGGTATTCCGTGCATCTTTGATGACATCTTCAGAAAAAAGTGCTTGCATCAACTTTTCATTAGCAATTTCTACCGGCTCTCTCGATCTTTTATTGATCCAGTCATCCGGTTGCTTAATCGTCAAATTAAAGCGATCCGCTGCAGGCAATAAACTATCGCTTTGCTCATATACGATATTAGAAAACTCTTCAGCAATTTCACCAAACCGATTGGTAATTTTTTGGCGTTTCAAGGTTTCTTCGATGCTATCTTCAACCTCCTCAACCGGTGCGACTTGTGCAGGCTTTATCTCAGAAAGCTTAATGATATGAAAACCGAAGGCGGTTTCCACTGGTCCACGAATTTCATTGGACTCCATTTGAAAAAGCGCATCTTCAAACTCTTTCACTAACACGCCTTTGCCTAAAAAACCCAGCTCGCCACCAGACTTTGCGGAGCCACTATCATCGGAGAATTCTTTAGCTAAATCAGCGAATTTCTCAGGATCTTCCGTTACTTGTGCAAGGATATCTTCTGCCTTCCTTTTAGCTTCCGCATGCGCTTCATCTGAGGTCGAATCAGCTACCGCAATCAAAATATGGCTTGCTTGTCGCTCTTCTGGTTGGCCATAATCGCTCTGATGTGCTTCATAATAATTTCTAACCTCTTCGGAGGTAACCGTTTCTTGTTGCGCCAATTCATTGAGTGACAAGACTAAATACTCAACTCTTACCCGTTCAGGTAATAAAAATTCGGCTTGATATTGATCATAATAAGCTTTTATTGCCTCTTCATCCGGATTGACCTCGGATAAATACTGATCAGGTGCAATTTCTACTTGATTGATTTCACGTTTAACTTCGCTTAAACGAATAACTGTTTGCACCATCGTATCAGCGACCATTGCACTATTAGAAATAGGTTCCAGAAGCTGCTGTTGCAAAATTTCAGCGCCCACTCTGTCCTCAAAGATGACAGGCGTCATTTGTTGACGGCGTAATAACTCTTCATAGCGCTGATAAGAGAACTTACCATTTTCATCGTGAAAAGCTGAAATGGATTGGATTTCACTTGCTAAGCGAGAATCCAGCACCGTCAGTCCAATATCTTCAGCCTCACGATGCATTATTTTTTGTTGAATCAAACCTTCCAACACCGCCAAACGCATCTCCGGATTGTCCAGCATTGCACTATTGAAATTGTCCTTGAGCATATTGCGTAAGCGTTCGTGCTGATTACGCATCGCTTGATCGAATTCCCAACGGGGGATCTCTTCACCTTCAATCGTAGCAACTGCGCTCATTTGGCTTTCGTTGCGATACGACTGAATACCCCAGAACAGGAAAGGTAGCATAACTAAAAAAAGGATAATCTGAACGATTGTTTTTTTTCGATGGACAAAATCAAACACGACTAGGACCTAATCAAGTAGTAATGGAAGTAAATCAGAGTGTTATCACTTATCGCCTCAAAGAAGCGATCTGAAAAATGGCGGAGTG
>CAZIDT010000267.1:0-2824 GCA_964537855.1 uncultured Nitrosomonas sp. | reverse complement strand
GCATAACTCAATGCACTAATGGGTAACGTAAGCATATAATCAACTGATTATTCCTACCTGCCGCCTTTACCCAATAAAACAACACCTACTGTATCGATCAAAATAATGAGATCAAGAAATAAGCTATGGTTCTTAACGTAATACAAATCATATTGTAGTTTTTCGATGGAATCTTCTACTGATGAACCATAGGGATATCGAACCTGGGCCCAACCAGTTATTCCAGGTTTAACACTATGTCGAATATTATAGTATGGAACTTGCGCAATCAGCATATCCACAAAATATGGCCTTTCTGGACGAGGTCCAACAAAACTCATCTCACCCTTCAATACATTAATAATTTGAGGAAGTTCGTCAATTCGTAGCTTACGAATAATTTTTCCGATCCGAGTAATGCGGGGGTCATCCTGCGTTGACCATTGTGGCTTTCCTCCTTTCTCAGCATCATTCCTCATACTTCTAAATTTAATGACTGAAAAAACTGCCCCACCGCGCCCAATTCGTTCCTGACGATAAAAAACTGGCTTTCCATCCTCTAAAAGAATGATAACCATAGTAATCAGCATGACTGGAAATGTAACAACTAATAACAGTATGCTTGCACATAAATCAAAAATACGCTTTATTAATGACCGAATCAGACTTTGATCAAATCCCCTACTAAAAACTAGCCAACTTGGTTGAAGTGAGTCCATTCGAATATACCCTCTTTCTTTTTCATAAAAAGTTGCTATATCCATGACATTGATCCCATTCATTTTACATTCCAATAATTCTTGAATCGGAAACCCACCTCCCCTTCGTTCTTGAGTTGCAACGATTACTTCACTTACATCCTTTTGAGCTGCCAGAGTACCTAAACTACTATTCTTCTCAATGATAGCTGTAACGGGGATTTTTCGATCTTCCCCGTAAAAAGGGACATACCCAACGATATTATGATTACGGAAGAAAGACTTTTCTTCTACCAGCTTATATAGCTCATGTGCGCTATGCCCCGTCCCAAGCACAATTGCTCTAGGACGAAAAAACTCCATACCAGGCAATCTAAAAAATAACATTCTCAACAGCAGCAGTAATGCAAAAGCAAGAACCATCGCAATAGCTAGCAAACCACGCCCAAAATAAAGATCAGGTAGAATATAAAAAATCAATGTCATTATTGCAAAACTCAATGCAAATGCAGGCATCAGACGCAATAATATTGATTCAAAATCTAATTTAAAATCGGACTGGTACATGCCCATAGATGCCATACTGATGATAATTACAAACGTAAAGGTTAACGCTCCGGGCAGTTCAGATAAAAAAAGATTAATTTCAATGTTTTCCCATGAAACATACCGAATTCCAGCACCAACGTAAAAAACGATCATCAATAAACAAATCTCAGTACAGATCAGTGCTAGCGTTAACCGAGAGATGTAATGGTTATATACTCTAATCAAATTTTCTCACCCAATAGTTATAACAAGACAAGAATCAACAATTTTTCGAATAATCACAGCCTATTCAAAATTTCGTTATATGCCAAAAATTATTAATGCTTTAGCAGTTCTAGAATAAAATTAGAAGGTATAGCATAGCTAATCCCACTTGGATTACTTAATGCCGACTCTTTTCTACCTTTAACAAAAACCATATTAACAACACCATAAACCTCACCCGACTCGGGATCATAGAGAGGACTCCCACTGTTTCCAGGATAAGCAGTGCCATCTAACTGAAATACATGGAAAGTAGTTTTATTTAGCTGTTTTATTTTTTCAGCACTCAGTTGCTTAACATTATTGACCGGCAAAATAATCGGCGTAATGGAAGCTATCATGGCACGATGCGTTACAGGATAAAATCCCAAAATCATCCCGATTGGGAATCCTGTAAAAGCTAACGTTTGCCCTTCTTTAATTTTCTCAGCATTTCCAATTTTTAAAGGGGATAGAGATAAGCCGCTTATTTTAAGCAATGCCAAATCATGCTCTTTATCTAATTTAGCAACTTGAGCAATTCTAGCTTCAGGATTATTGCTTTTTCCAGTCAATATTACTAGTGATTCATTCTTTGAAACATCTAGCAATTCAGGAATTACATGCGCATTTGTTATAACAAGTGAGCCATCACCAACAACAAAACCAGTGCCTAAGAAATTAATCGGGGGGGATCGCATTTTTTGAAAAGTACCAATCCCTACGATCGACGGCTTAATCTTTTCAATTACTTGGGGTAGATCAGAAAAGGCCGCATGAGATAATAAAAATAGGCCAAGCCCGATGATAAAATTTACAAGCTTACACATTTGCTTGCAGCCTTGTCTTAAATAGTTAGTATCAATAAAGACAATTATCGATAAGCTGAATTTCACAAAAATCGAATGAGAAAATTTTCGAGCAATACTGGATCAAGTTAGATCACTAATTGGTAGGCGGCACTGGAATCGAACCAATGACTTTCACCAAGTAATGGTGACACTCTACCACTGAGTTAACCGCCTAATAATATCGTATAATCTTATGCTCTCTGAATTTAAACATATCGTAACGATTCTGGTCAATTTTATAAGAGATTAATCTAACCATTATTGTTGAACTGAATCACAAATTAACGTCTTTTCTAACTAAACTATGTTTCAATTAGAAAAAAATAGGGTACCCGATGAGACTTTATTCATCAAGAAGTTCAGAGCAGGTTATCTCATCATATTCAAGTTGAACGGAGCTTTTTTTTCATAAACTACCAAACTTTGATTTAGTAACGATAAATCATAGAGTATGATTCGAATTGTCATAAACTGATGCATATAAAATTAACGTGATTTGCTACG
>CAZIDT010000266.1:0-2840 GCA_964537855.1 uncultured Nitrosomonas sp. | reverse complement strand
TGGTAAGGTGGTTGTTACCGGTTGTTTGGGCGCAAAGGGAGATACGATTCGGCAGGTGCATCCCAATGTGTTGTCGGTGACAGGACCTCAAGCAACTGAGGAAGTGATGGAAGCAATTCATACTCATTTACCTAAGCCTCACGATCCCTATGTTGATCTAGTTCCGCCTCAAGGTATTCGATTAACTCCTCAACACTACGCCTATTTAAAGATTTCTGAGGGTTGTAATCATCGTTGTACTTTTTGCATTATTCCAAGTATGCGTGGAGATCTCGTGAGTCGACCAGTAGGGGATATCATGCAGGAAGCGCAACATTTAGTGGATGCGGGAGTTAAGGAGTTACTTATCATTTCACAAGATACCAGCGCCTATGGTGTAGATCAGAAATATCGTACCGGTTTCTGGGGAGGTAAGCCCGTTAAAACGCGTATTACTGAGCTTGCAACGGCTTTGGGAGAATTAGATGTTTGGGTAAGGCTCCACTATGTATATCCTTATCCACATGTTGATGAGTTAATTCCATTGATGCAAGAAGGAAAAATTATTCCTTACTTGGATATTCCATTTCAGCATGCCAATGCACGAATTCTAAAATTAATGAAGCGGCCTGCAAATAGTGAAAATATCCTCTCACGAATTCAACAGTGGCGAACGATTTGCCCAGAAATTACGTTGCGGAGCACTTTTATTGTTGGCTTTCCGGGAGAGACAGAGCAAGAATTTCAGGAATTACTGGATTTTCTTGAAATAGCTCAATTGGATCGAGTAGGTGCATTTATGTATTCTCCCGTTGAGGGGGCCGCTGCGAATAGTTTACCTGATCACATTTCACCGGAAATTCAAGAAGAACGATTAGGTCGACTCATGGCGCTGCAAGAGAAAATTAGCACTGATAAGTTGAAACGAAAAGTCGGTCAAACTCTGGAGGTGTTGGTTGATGAAGTAGATGCTGAAGGTGCGATTGCACGTAGTCATGCTGATGCGCCTGAAATCGATGGGTTGGTATATATCGATGCTGACCATCAATTGATCCGACAAGGGGATTTTGTCAAGGTGCGCATTGTTAATTCAGATCAACATGATTTGTGGGCAGAGCTTGTTTAATAGCATTCTTGATTTTTAATTGTTTTAACTTAGGAGAGTAGTTTGGAGTTGATTTTATGGAGGCATGCTGAGGCAGAAGATGAAATACCCGATGCCTCACGGAGATTAACTGAAAAAGGCATGAAACAGGCTCAATCCATGGCTCAGTGGTTAAAGCCTCGATTGCCTAAGCATACCCGTATTATTGTTAGTCCTGCTAAACGAACTCAACAAACAGCCTTGGCATTAAGTAATGTGTATGAAACGCTTGAAGAGGTCGGTACAAGTACTACAGCAGATAGGGTGCTTACTGTCGCCAATTGGCCCTATGAAGAAGGTGCTGTACTTGTTGTAGGGCACCAACCAACATTAGGTCAAATTGCTGCATTGATACTAGGCAATCATTATGCCAGTTTCAGTGTGAAGAAGGGCTCGGTTTGGTGGTTTAGTTCAAAATCAAAAGATTTGTCATCAAGTGGGAACTTACGGTTAGTAATGGTGCCAGATATGATTTGATAAAAGTAGAAAGTAAAACTGCTTAATTTCTGAATGTGTGAGTTTTGTGTTAATTAAAGAACTGACTGAATTTATGAGGTTTTTTTAATATTTAAATTATTACGAAATCGCTTGACTAAGTTCTCACATCTCATTAGATTGATTGCTTAACATAAGTACTAGGGAGGGTAAGTTTTATATGGACATAGATATAGTTTCGGCTTTATCTGGATTAATTGATTTGCCGTGGTGGGGATACATTGTCGTTACGTTGGTATTAACACATATTACCATTGCGAGTATTACCATTTTTTTACATCGCCATCAGGCGCATCGCGCTTTAGATTTACATCCGATACCGAGTCATTTTTTTCGTTTCTGGCTTTGGTTGACAAGCGGAATGGAAACTAAAGAATGGGCAGCAATCCACCGCAAACATCATGCAAAATGTGAGACATTAGATGATCCTCACAGTCCACAAATCTACGGAATTAAGAAAGTCTTACTAGAGGGCTCTGAGCTTTATCGCAAGGAAGCAAAAAATAAAGAAACATTGGAAAGATATGGTCATGGTACACCAGATGACTGGCTCGAAAGAAACATCTATGAAAAGCATAGTGCGGCTGGCGTAGCTTTGATGTTAATCATTAATGTTGTGTTATTTGGACCGATTGGAATAACGATTTGGGCTGTTCAAATGCTTTGGACTCCTGTGATGGCAGCTGGCATTATCAATGGAGTTGGTCATTATTGGGGCTATCGGAATTTCCGTGCTGAGGATGCAAGTCGCAATATTGTGCCTTGGGGAATTCTGATTGGAGGAGAAGAGTTACATAACAACCATCATGCTTATCCTACTTCTGCACGACTTTCTAATAAATGGTTTGAATTTGATATTGGTTGGATGTATATCCGTATTCTTGAGATGATGGGATTGGCAAAGGTTAAGAAAATTGCTCCTAAATTGAATCTTAATGAGTCTAAAACGGTATGCGATTTTGAGACCTTGCAAGCGGTTATTGCACACCGATATGAAGTATTGGCTAAATATACGCAATCTCTCAAAGTGATACTAACAAAAGAGATGGAGCAATTATTACAAGTTGCAGCACATCATGGTATCGATGGTTTAACGCTGAAACGCTGGATACTGGCTGATGCAAAAACGCTGCAAGAAGAGGAGCGTAACAAACTAAGTTTAGTCCTAAGTAAAACGAAGCATCTTGATAAAGTTTATACAATGCGTGAAGAATTATCTGCC
>CAZIDT010000265.1:0-2844 GCA_964537855.1 uncultured Nitrosomonas sp. | reverse complement strand
ATAAACGAAATATTAGAGGTATGTGGTGGGAAAAATGTAGCCGATTTTTTTTCAGGTAATACGTTTGCCCTACCTACCGAAAGTATGGTGGCTGCGAATCCCGAAGTTATTTTTGATAGCACTGGTGCACCAGAGGAGGAACAGTTCTTTAGAAAACTTTCATCGATTAGTGCAGTAAAAAACAATCATATCTTCTCTATTCCACCTGATCTGATTTTTAGGGAAACTGTACGAGTCCTAGATGCAATTCAAATGGTTTGTAATTACTTTGATGGAATTCGAGTAAAAATGTATCCAGAAGCCTAATCTATAATATCTTATAATGTGAGTGTTAATAATAAATAAAAAAGTTAGTTTTTCTAACTCGGGCTAAATGCTTTTATGGAGAAGAGAAAATGATTAAAGTTTTGCTAGCTAATCCTAGAGGGTTTTGCGCAGGTGTTGATCGCGCAATAGAGATAGTAGAGCGTGCACTGAATATGCACGGTGCCCCAATTTATGTAAGGCATGAAGTAGTGCATAATCGTTTTGTGGTCGAAGATCTAGAGAAAAAAGGCGCAGTATTTGTTGAGAATTTAGAAGAAGTACCACAAGAAAGTATTTTGATCTTTAGCGCACATGGTGTTTCGCATGCGGTGCGTCGTGAAGCAGCGGCGCGCAAGCTTAAGATTTTTGACGCAACTTGCCCGCTTGTTACGAAGGTCCATGTTGAAGTTGCAAAAATGCGTAAAGAAGGTAAAGAAATTATTATGATTGGACACCAAGGACATCCTGAAGTGGAAGGGACTATGGGTCAAGTAGAAGGAAATGATAAGGGAATGTATCTTGTAGAGACAGAAGATGATGTAACTAATCTTCAAGTTAGAGATGAAAAGAACTTAACTTATGTAACCCAGACTACCCTATCGGTTGATGATGCAGCTCGTGTGATTGATGCTCTGAAAAAACGATTTCCAGCAATTACTGGACCGAAGAAGGATGATATTTGTTATGCTACCCAGAATCGTCAAGATGCAGTCAAAAAGATGGTTCGAAATTGTGATTTGGTTATTGTGGTGGGTTCTCCCAATAGTTCAAATTCTAATCGCTTATGTGAAGTTGCACGTAACGCAAACGTTGAAGCATATATGGTTGATCGAGCTGAGCAGCTTCAAGAGACATGGCTTGTAGGGAAAAAATGTATCGGTATTACAGCAGGGGCATCCGCGCCAGAAATCTTGGTTCAGCAGGTTCTAGCGAGACTTAAGCAGATTGGCTCTAATCAAACGGGTCAGGAAGTAAGTGTGGAAGAGCTAAGTGGTGTGGTTGAATCAGTCGTTTTTCCTTTACCTAAGGCAGAAGCTGCCTCTTTAGAGAAGCAATTTTAAGTTCTTGGAGAATTTGTTTTTCTTGGTTAATTCCACCCCTTTTGATAAGGGGAAATATCAAAGGGCTGCGGTTTTTCCACTATTTCATTTAGAAGAATTTCTGCACTACCTGGAGCCATAGTTACCCCATAGCGAAAATGACCGCTATTGATAAAAAGGTTATGTAAATCTGGATGACGTCCAATGGTTGGAATATTTAACGGTGAGGCTGGTCTTAAGCCAGCCCAATGTTTGATTAGAGGCTTTGTCTTTATTGCTGGAAGAAGCTGCGATGCTTTTTTATATAAGCTATCATAAGCAGCCTGAGTTATTTGCTTATTAAATCCAACATCTTCCATGGTACTTCCAATAAGTAGGTGTCCGTCTAATCTTGGAATCAAATATAGCTCCTTTTGGAGAAGGATAGATGAGATAGGTGGTGTTTCAAATTTGTATAGTAGCATTTGTCCTTGTATCGGGATGATATTGAGGTTTAATGCATACTCCCCTAGTATTTTTCTACTCCATGCCCCTGCAGTAATGATGTAGCCATCTGCTGAATGATTGCCATCAGTTGTGCTAATAGATGCAATAGTTTTATTCTTTAGATTTATTCTGTTTACTTCACAATATTCTTTAATAACCCCTCCCCGCTTAATTACCTCACGTCGAAGTGCGGTCAATAAACGAGGGTTACGGACTTGAGCAACATGAGGAAGAAAAATTGCTCTATCTAGAATAGATTGGTGAATCGTATTGAAGAAAGATTTATGATTTATTGCTTTCTTTATAGTGTGTGAAGAACGCCATTGATGTGCTTTTGCTGAGTCATAGGGAGGTAGCACTAACATGCCGCATTCATTGAATTCAGTATCTATTTCTGTAGATAATGAAAGCTCATTTACCCATTTGCTATATATGCTTGTGCTGTAACCAGCAAGCTGTGTAACAGTTTCAGAATAATCCCAGGGCGCCAGCGGTGATAAGATACCTCCGCCAGCCCAAGACGACTCCTGGCCTACCTTTCCTTTTTCGAAAACAGTAACAGCAAAACCTTCCTTGAGCAAGCGTACTGCTGATGCAAGACCAATAATTCCAGCGCCAATAAGCAAGAATCGTGACATTTTATTAGATAGTTTTCCTGTTTCTTTTAAGTAGATGTCATTTTCTAGTTGATTAAAGTTGATTTTTTTATGACCGTTACCTTTTGTGGGTGAAGAATGAACGGGAATAATAATGCATTTAATTGTAAGTGGTGGATTTACAACGCTGGAATTGATGATAACGCTTAGTATCTTAGCTATCTTGGCTTCTGTTGCTGTACCAAGCTACCAGAGCATGATGGTTCAGTCACGTTTGACAACACAAACCAATGAGCTTGTGACAACGCTCCACTTTACCCGATCTGAAGCAATTAAGCGAGGTTCTCGGGTGACGATCTGCAAAAGTAGTAATGGAGCTAGTTGTACAACAGGAAGCAATTGGCAGGATGGTTGGA
>CAZIDT010000264.1:0-2844 GCA_964537855.1 uncultured Nitrosomonas sp. | reverse complement strand
AAAACCTATAATGCACTGCTATTTATCGATCTCGACAATTTTAAATTTCTTAATGATACGCATGGTCACGATACCGGTGATGCACTGTTAATAGAAGTCGCAAAACGGATTACAAGCTGCATTCGAGAAACTGACACTGTCGCAAGGTTAGGTGGGGATGAATTTGTTGTCATGCTTGAACAACTGGGTAGTAATGATGGCCATGCCATGGATATCACTACCCAAATAGCGGAATCGATATTAAGTCAGCTTCATCAAGAATATCGAGTCAATAATATTCGTCACCGTGGCTCATCCAGCATTGGAATCTGCATGTTTTCTGACCAGTATAGTAAAGCGGATGATATTTTGAAGTGGGCTGATAAAGCGATGTACGAAGCAAAATGCGCTGGGAGAAATACACTACGCTTCTTTGATCCTCACATGCAGCAAGAATTAGAGCGCCGGACACAACTCGAAAAAGAACTTTGGATAGCAGTTGATAAGCATCAATTTCGACTTCATTACCAGTTATTAATCAATCAAAACCAACAAATTGTCGGTGCCGAAGCACTGTTACGTTGGCAACATCCAGAAAAAGGTATCGTCGGTCCTAACGAGTTTCTTTCACTTATCGAGAATAACGGTTACATCATTCCGATTGGCGATTGGATAATTGACGAGGGAATACGGCAATTACAATTCTGGCAGCAGAATGATGCCCTTAAATCTTTAACATTATCGCTAAATATTAGCGCTGTTCAATTTCAGGAATCTGGTTTTGTTCAAAAATTAAAACGGAAAATCGAGCAATCAAAAATTGATTATAGCCGCTTAATTCTTGAACTCACAGAATCATCCTTGATCAACAATATTGATGACACAGTTAAAAGAATTAATGAGCTACGTACATTGGGTATTCGTTTATCGATCGATGATTTTGGTACAGGCTATTCCTCTTTAAGCTATCTGAAGCGCTTCAAATTAGCTCAATTAAAAATTGAGCGTATGTTTGTTAGAGATATCTTGACAGATCAAGATGATTTAACCTTAGTTAAAACCATCATTAATATGGGCAAGAACCTTGGACTCGATGTAGTAGCTGAGGGGGTTGAAAACCAGCAACAATTCGAAGTTCTTAAAAGCGCAGGCTGTGCAAAATTTCAAGGCTACTGGATAAACAAGCCTATCCCGGGGGAGCAAATCACTGCTTTAGTTACCTCTAAGAATCAACAGCAAATTCATTAAGCTAAGATTAGCAGTTCAGTTGTACTATTTCTTTTTTGCGACGGCCCGATTATTGAGTTCTTGTGGCAGCCTGGCATTACCAGAAAAGAAACTTTTGAGTTGACCCAATTGCGCTTCCGATATTTTAGTAGCATCCGCCAAAATGTACCAATTTACTCCTTCACTGCAAGGCGGTGTTGTCAGAGAACCAGCCAGTGTAAAGTATTCATCCCTTTTCTCAGGGAGTAAACTCGCTATATTGAGCCAAATACCGCTATCTTGCTTGAGTTCTCCTCCTTCATGCGGCATATTGTCCAATATAGTCTGAAACACCGGGTTATCTTTTCCAATTTCAAGAAGTACGCCAAGAACAGCAATTTTTCCATCCTCCCTAACATGAACAAAATGCAACTCTGCAGGGAATTTTTTGGCTCCAATTACATGTTCACTGGGTTCATGAAAATGCATCTGAATCAAAGGATAGGCCTCTTTACCGACCAATAATTCTCCTTGATAATCATTTGAAAGATTAACTTGCACTGCGTGGCCAGTGTTAAAAAAATCGGGTGCATCAGCATAATAGCGAAACTTCAAGTTATTCAGGCGCTTTGAAGCATATGATGTTGCTAAATCTACTGGAGATTGATGTTGTCCAATGCCACAAACCGCATAAGGATAAATATGGGGCGCTTCGTGCTGGCCATGATCTTGAATGCTACCCCAGTGTTTCTGTTCTCCGTAGGACCACTCTGCTGCATTAGCTATGGAGAAAGTAAACAATACAGTTAAAATATGGCTACCCAGAATGGTTGTTAATTTCATTTATCAATCCTCTCAATCAATTCAGCACGTATGCTTGCGGCAATAATCAGCCATATTGGACTTGATTGGTTTTGATGATTCAAGTTGCTCTATTTTTTTATCTTTAGGAATTTGATGTTGCGGGTGTTGCGGTGTTTGCTGCGCTGAATTTATTATTAAGGTAGTTTGATTTTTTTCCTCCGAACCTTGATTGGTAGCTACTGCCAAACTAGAAAAAGTAAACAACACAACTACTGACAAGAAAATAATGCTTTGCCTGACGATCATGCGCACTCCATTACTGATTTATGCAAAGTAGCTATTATAATCAACCAAGAAAAAACAAGAAACTAATTTGACTTTACAGGCGCTCGATAACCTTGAACCTGCACCAACTCCCATAAGAATTCTAGTGTACCATCAGCATCGAGCGGCATTGAAAGCGCAGCTTTCGTTAAAGGGGGCACCGTAATATCGATATGATACTGCTCTGCGATTAATGGGGATGCACTTGATGTTCCAATAATTTGGGAAGGAGTCAATTTGACGGTAATCTGAGTTATCGTGTAATCCGGGTTGCCATTGTAAACACTCCCGCCGAAAATTCCCCAGCCAAAGCCGGCATCAATCGTTATTTTTTCTACTACTTCGGCTGAAAATATTTCATGCTCCTTATTCGGGTTTGCAAAAATTTGAGTAAATCCAACAATTCCCAATAGTAGCAATCCGATCAATAAAACGGGCTTTTTCATTGATTATCCTTTTTATTTTGATCTAAATCCGAAAACATATATTTAATCAGTAACACGAAAACAAAGGGGATAAAACTCATCGCAG
>CAZIDT010000263.1:0-2847 GCA_964537855.1 uncultured Nitrosomonas sp. | reverse complement strand
GATCTTTTGCATAGTCGCGCATGGCCTGTGCATGGTGATTATTACAGCAGAGCTCGCCATTTTCACGTTGATTGACGCAAAAAAAGAGATGTTTCTGATAGTAGCTCATAGGAATAACATGAAGTAATCAATAAATAAAATGATCTCGGATTACTTAAAATAGTAACTGAGAATAAACGATTCGTTGCTATTGCCCTACAAATATACTTGTACCAGTAGCAGTGCAGCAAGTAATGTAGCGAGTAAAGCTAATAAGCGACTTTGTCTTTTTTCTTGTGCGACTAGATCGGTTAGACGGTCCTCAAGCACTTGCGCTCTTTCTTGACTCAGATGGTAATGAATCAGCCGTGGAAATTCAGGGAGAATCGTTGCCCAATTAGGCACTTCTTTCTGTAGGTGGGTAAGCAGGCCGCGCCATCCGATTTGTTCAGCCATCCAGTTTTCTAAGAAAGGTTTGGCTGTTTTCCACAAATCGAGATCGGGATCTAGATCTCTTCCCAAACCTTCGATATTAAGAAGCGTTTTTTGCAATAAAACCAATTGAGGTTGAATTTCGACGTTAAATTGGCGAGAGGCTTGAAACAAGCGCAATAAAACTCTTCCAAAATAAATTTCCTTGAGGGGTTTGTCAAAGATTGGTTCACAAACCGCGCGAATAGCTGCTTCGAAGTCATCCACTCGAGTATTTCTAGGTGCCCACCCTGCATCGACATGAGTTTGTGCAACGCGCCGATAGTCGCGTTGAAAGAATCCTAAAAAATTCTGTGCCAAGTAATTTTTGTCCTCATCACTGAGGGATCCCATAATTCCAAAATCAACAGCAATATAACGTCCATCAGAACCTACAAAAATATTGCCAGGGTGCATATCAGCATGAAAATAGCCATCTCGGAAAACCTGGGTGAAAAATATTTCAACACCCATGCGAGCAAGTTGTGGGATATCGATATTATGCTCACGCAAGGTGTCGACATGGCTAATTGGTATCCCTTTAACTCGTTCCATCACCATCACTTCAGGATAACAGTAATCCCAGTAGACTTCTGGTACAAATAATAGCGGAGAATCGAGGAAATTACGGCGAAGTTGGCTGCAATTAGACGCTTCACGAACGAGATCCAGTTCATCTTCAAGATGTCTGGCAAATTCGGATACAACTTCACGTAATTTGAGGCGTTTCCCATCAGGCCAAATCGATTCCAATAACCAAGCCGCGCTTTCCATTAAAGCAACATCATGCGCAATAACCGGGGCAATGGCTGGTCTAAGAATTTTAACTGCGACTTCGGTTCCATTATGCAAGACAGCGAGGTGAACTTGTGCAACCGATGCGCTGGCAACAGGCTGTCGCTCAAATTGTAGAAATACTTCACTAATCGGTTTTTCATAAACCCGTTCTAGCGTAGCGATTGCTAGATCAGAAGGAAATGGCGGAACTTGATCTTGTAGCTTCGCCAATTCATCCGCAAAATCTTGAGCTAAGAGATCGCGCCGTGTAGAGAGCATCTGGCCAAATTTAATGAAAATCGGTCCTAGTTTTTCGAGTGCGAGACGAAGCCGCACCGCTCGTGGTAATTTTAGACGAGAGCGAAAAGGGATCAGCAGTGTAAGTGGTCTTAAAATCTTAAGTCTGGCATGACTGAGTAAAATATCATCTAAGCCAAAGCGTAAGGCAATCACTAAGATTCTTAGGAGACGCAGAAAACGCATTTAATTATAGTTAAGTTGGTAAATCACAGTCATTGACTTATTGAGTAGTCGCCAATTTTAACTTGTTTCAGTGTGATTTGTCTGAAATGAAATTTTGCCATCATGACGTATGATAGGAAAAATTGTTATTATCGGCTGATGCATAGATTGACATCGAGTGCTGTGAGGAACAATTCCAGTTTGGTTGGAGATGCCTTACGTGGTGGCCTATAACTTTGAGTTTTGCTCAAGAAATTGTTCTAAAATTGATTCAGCAGCATTGCTGAGCTCGATAAATTGTAAGCCAATCTTAAATCCTCCTTCTTTACCTGATAAAACGCTATGCGCTACCCGTACCTTTGCTTCAAATAGAGTCGGGGTATCTTCACGCAGTGGGAGCGTAAGTTGAATATTGAAAATAACTCCAGGGTTAGGGTTGCCATCTGCCACAACTGCCATACCACCTAGTGCAATATCAAGTGTGCGAACCTTTATGGTTTTTTTATCTGATAAAAGGATGGTTGCTTGAGTTCGCAGGGTCACCCTTTCATGCGTGCGTTTCTCAGATTTATCTTGGGTGAAGATCATGCTACATCTCTTATTGAGTACATCTAGGATGCTTTATTGATTGAAAAAGAAACCATGTGTATGTTTTTTCTAAATGTAGGGTATTTCGGTAATCTTGGAAAGTGAATCAATAAGCAAGAATATGATTGATTAAAATGCTTATTGATTCACATCAATGAGATAACGATTTAACCGTAAGTCGTTTCTTTATCAAAGTTTTCCCAAATATACTTTGGACGCACGGTTGAAGGCGTTGGGATCAAGAAAGTCACAACATCTAATGCGCCGAAGACAGTACGGCCAACGCTGTGCATGATGCCTGTGATAACTCCAACAGTTAGGCCATAGGGCACTCCATCACGCTGACTGGTCAAGATAACTGTTTTAGGTAATTCAACAACACCAGTTGCAATATTGACGACACCAGTTGCCAATTTTTCGCCTGACATGGCAATGTAGCTTTGTCCTGTTCTGCTTCCACCACTCATTGTTGAGTAACCTTGCGCCATTACAGCTTGAGATGAGAAAAAGAACAGTGCGACGGCTACCCATAAGAATACTATAAAAGGCTTACTCATTACTTTCTCCTGT
>CAZIDT010000262.1:0-2910 GCA_964537855.1 uncultured Nitrosomonas sp. | reverse complement strand
TTTATTGGCGATTGCTCATGCGGCAGAGATAGATTTAACGATTGATGATTTCGAGATCATTCGTGCACGCGTTCCAGTAATATGCGATCTCAAACCTTCGGGGCGATATGTGACGGCTGATCTTCATCAAGCAGGTGGTATTCCTCAAGTGATGAAGATGTTATTAAAAAATGGCTTACTTCATGGTGATTGTTTAACGATCAGTGGAGAAACCATAGAGCAAGTACTTCGCAATGTACCGGATCAGCCAATGCAAAATCAAAATATTATTCGGCAATGGGGTAATCCACTCTATGAGCAAGGTCATCTTGCAATTCTTAAAGGAAATTTATCACCAGAAGGTGCGGTTGCCAAAATTTCTGGTGTTAAGAATCCCAGAATTACCGGCCCTGCAAGGGTTTTTGATTCGGAAGAATCCTGTATGTCAGCAATTCTAGCGAGAGAAATACGAGCGGGTGATGTGGTAGTGATCCGTTATGAGGGGCCTAAAGGTGGACCAGGCATGCGGGAAATGTTGTCTCCAACATCTGCACTTATTGGAGAAGGTTTGGGTGATTCAGTTGGTTTAATTACAGACGGTCGTTTTTCAGGGGGAACTTATGGAATGGTAGTTGGCCATGTTTCCCCTGAAGCATTTGTAGGAGGGGTGATTGCCTTAGTTAAGGAGGGAGATTCGATTACTATCGATGCAGCACAACGATTATTGCAACTCAATGTATCCGAAGATGAACTTGAACAGCGACGCGCATCATGGCAGCCTCCTAAGCCGCGCTATCATCGTGGTGTGTTAGCGAAATATGCAAAACTTGTGTCAACTGCGAGCCGTGGCGCAATCACAGATTGATATGCCAAATCATCTTATACATGAGACAAGTCCTTATCTTTTGCAGCATGCTGATAATCCAGTTGAATGGTACCCATGGAATGAAGAAGCACTAGCACTTGCTAAAAAATTGAATAAGCCAATTCTACTTTCAATTGGCTATTCGGCCTGCCATTGGTGCCATGTGATGGCAAATGAATCATTCCAAGATGCCGAAGTGGCAGCTGCGATGAATCAATATTTTGTTAATATCAAAGTAGATAGAGAAGAGCGACCTGATATCGATCAGATATATCAAACGGCCCATCACATGCTGAATCAGCGTCATGGTGGGTGGCCCTTAACGATGTTCTTAACACCGGATCAAAAACCTTTTTTTGGAGGCACTTATTTTCCTAAAGTGTCACGCCATGGCATGCCCAGTTTTTTAGAGCTCTTGCCCAAGATTGCTGAAACGTATGAAACTCGAACGGATGATATCGAGAAACAAAATACCGCACTGCTGAAGTTACTTGCGGATACATTACCCACTACTGGCGCGAAAATTCCTGCCATTTCACGACAATTGATCCTAAGGGCATTAACCCAATTAGATGAGAATTTTGATCGAGAATATGGAGGTTTTGGTCAGGCGCCTAAATTTTTTCATCCAGCAGAATTACTATTTTGCCTGCATTGCTATTTTTATGATGGTGATGCGGGAGCGCTGAGAATGGTCAAACATACCCTAGAGAAAATGGCAAAGGGCGGTATTTACGACCAATTAGGAGGGGGGTTTTTCAGGTACAGCACCGATCAATATTGGCGAATTCCTCATTTCGAAAAGATGCTCTACGATATTGGCCCCTTATTGCAACTTTATACCGATGTATGGCTTGCAACCGCTGATCCATTGTACAAGCAAATCGTTGAAGAAACAGCGAAATGGGTAATCCGGGAAATGCAGCAGGGTGAGGGTGGTTTTTATTCGTCTCTAGATGCAGATTCTGAGCATGAGGAAGGAAAGTTCTATGTCTGGAGTAAAGAGGAAATTGAACGAGAATTATCTACCGATGAATTTGCGTCAATAAATTCTTATTTTGGTTTTACTCGCTTTCCTAACTTTGAAAACAAATACTGGCATTTAGAGGTAACTCAATCAGTTGCTTCGGTTGCGCAGCAGATCAAAAGTTCAGAAGAAAATGTGCAGCGATCAATTGACTCAGCACGAGAAAAATTATTAGAAATACGCAATCAGCGAGTTCACCCAGGTCGCGATGAAAAAATACTGACGAGTTGGAACGCTCTAATGATCAAAGGGTTAGCGCGAGCTGGCATAGTCTTCCAACAAAAAGAATGGATAGAGGCTGCGCAGCATGCAATCGATTTCATTCAATCAAATCTATGGAAAAATAATCGACTGCTTGTAACTTATAAGGATGGTAAGGCACATTTAAATGCGTATCTAGATGATTATGCTTTTTTATTAGATAGTTTATTGGAGATGCTTCAGGCAAATTTTCGCCAATCTGATCTAGAGTTTGCGCAGGCCCTTGCTGAGGTGATGCTGAATCAATTCGAAGATAAACATTTGGGTGGTTTCTTTTTTACAAGCCATGATCATGAAAAACTGATTCACCGGCCTAAAGTTGGTCCGGATAATGCAATTCCATCAGGAAATGGTATTGCTGCAATCGCTTTGCAGCGATTAGGTTATTTGCTTGGGGAGAATCGATACTTACAGGCTGCCGAGCGTACCCTTAATCTGTTTTATTCTGAAATGCTTCATCGCCCAAGTATCTACTGTAGTTTACTCGTTGCATTAGAGGAATGGTTGACTCCACCAAAAATGGTAATTTTGCGTGGGGATAAAACCAGAGTACACGAATGGTGGTGGCAAATTAAATCAAAAATACCCTATACTTTCGTTATTGCATTGCCGATGGAACTAACCGGCTTACCTAATAGTCTGAATAAGCCGAAACCTGTAAATAACGATATCAATGCATGGGTATGTCAAGGAGAGAAATGCCTATCTGAGATAACCGATTTGCAGGAATTGCTGCAAGTCTGTAAAGATAAGGGTAAAATGATGTTCCCTTTATAAT
>CAZIDT010000261.1:0-2917 GCA_964537855.1 uncultured Nitrosomonas sp. | reverse complement strand
CGGTCAGTTTGTTAAATAAACCTTCAGAGTTTTCAGGTTTTTTCTTATCGATCACAACGCAGTTATCACTTTCTACCTTAAAATTTTCATCAAAAGAACCCAATCCCTTGGCGTATGAAATAAGAGAAATTTTCGCAGGGAACCCAACTTCTGAATTTTCTAGTGTACTTGAAGAAGGTGTGGATTGCATTTGAGCACAAGCTGTCAGAAGCACAAAGCTACTCGCGGTAAGTAATAATTTGAATAACGATAAACTACCTTCATCCATGGATTGCTCCTCGTTAGCAAAGAAGAAAAAGCGATACCTATCCTTGTGCTTAATTCTGGTAAATCGGTATCTGTCGTATTAAAAACTGTATGACACAAGATCTTAATATACAACAAAGCCTATAGCATTGGGGCATTTAATCTAATAGATAATCAGTGCTAAAGGCTTTTCTATTGGTGTTTTAAGGTTAGCTAACAGCTAATGTTTATATTGCTATCTAATGGAAACCCTTAGATAAAAATCAAGGTTACCCCAATATACCTACTATGCTTATCGAGTTAGGATGACGACAGTGAAAAAGATTTTATTAACATTGTGAGGATGCTAACGATGAGAGTTCTAAATTTATTTGTATTATTAATTGGGTATGTGTTCAGTGTCTCAGTTTTGGCTGAAACGGATATCCCTAATGGGAGCCATGAAGCGTTGGCTGTTTATCATGAGACGCTTGTAAAAGAAGCTGAAGTCAAGCTTGCTGAGCATAAACAGAGCCTTGAGGATTATGAGGCACATAGTTACTACTATGGAAGGCAAGGTCAGGATTTTCAATCGCATGAGACAGCAAATATTGAATACTACGAAGAAGTTATTAGCGAGAATCTTAAAGCTGCTGATTACCATAGAAAAATGCTAGTTGAGCAAAATGGTGGGATCAAAAGTGCTAATGTTGATAACAGTGATTTAACGAAGACGGTTCAATAAGTCGCGATTCAACTAACTAATAATAGAGCGTCCTTCCTGTAACAAGGAAGGGCGCTTTTGCATGTATAAAATCTTATTTTTATAGCGTTGATGCTGGATGCTCAAGCTTCTTGAGAATTTTGTTATCTTGTTTTGATCATATGAGGTGGGAACGCTGGCTGAAGCTTACATCATTAATATCAGCTTTTTTCATTGCTGGTTATCCGATCTTCTCGCAAGCAGACAATCTGAAATCTTTTTTGAGAAGTAGCAGAATCGAAGTGGGTGGTTGGATACATGGAGGGGCTACCTTTAATCCAAGCCAATCGGGCGGTTATAACGGCCCAGTTATTTTTGCCGATCAGGCCAATCAATTTCAACTTAATCAATTTAATATATTTTTGCAGCGTTCCGTGCCTTCGGAAGGGAAAGTATGGCATTTCGGGGGACGGTTTGATTTCATGTTTGGTACCGATGCTGTCTTTACTCAAGCGTTTGGGGTACCTACTTTTGACGTGAATTCAGGAGAAGTTTTAAGAAGGAGTAATTGGGATCTCGATTTATGTTGTGCTTCTACGAAAACTTATGGGATTGCGCTTCCCCAAGCTTATCTTGAGACGCTTGTACCTTTTGGGAATGGGGTCAATATCAAATTGGGGCATTTTTATACACCGACGGGATTCGAAACTGTTCCTGCACCCGACAATTTTTTCTATACACGCGCCTATACCTTGAATGTCGGAGAGCCTTTTACCCATACTGGATTATTGTCTAATTATACAATAAATCCGAATTGGGTAATTTTGGGAGGAGCGCTTACTGGGAGTGCAAATGGTGGATGGGATGGTGGTTGGGATAAGGAACTGGGAAATTGGAGTGGTCTGGCTGGTTTTACCTGGACAAGTGATAATCATGCCACTTCATTCCATTTTTCAGGTACTTATGGCAATACCTCATCCAGATCAAGCGAAGTATGGGCATTTTACAATATTGTATTTAAACAAAGACTCGGTTCTAAAGCATTATTAGTATTGCACCACGTACTTGGTCATGCTGGGGGCGTATTGTTGAACAATTTAAAATATACCAATGAAGTGCGGGATGCGGACTGGGTGAGTGCCATAGCACATTTATACTATGATTTGTCTGAAAATCTATCGGTCGGGATCAGAGGGGAATGGTACCGAGACGAAGATGGTTTTCGCAATCCATCGCCTTTCCGAATCGCGGCTGCAACTAATATGATTGATGGAACGGTAAAGAGTTATGCGGGAAGTTTAAGCGCGGTTACCATTACTCCAGCTGATTACTATGATGTTACTGTAGGGTTAAACTGGAAAGCTGCAAGATCCCTACAGCTTAAATGGGAAGCGATTAGAAAATTGATTGTACGTCCTAATATAAGATACGACCGAGTTGCTGCTTATCATGCAGATGCTTATCGACCATTCGCAGGGCATAAAGATCAAATTTTGTTTTCGCTTGATTTTGTTTTGCCTTTTTAATTCAGCGGTGATGGGTCGACTGTCGCCCAATTTCGATAAATTTCTGAATATATGAAATGCTTTGGTCTGATTCTCGCAGCGCCAAATATAACTTCTGATTGAGTCCGGGCTTTCCAATTTTGATTTTCTTAAGGTGATGGGATCGTATTTTAATATCGGTTAACCATTCAGGTAGCACGCATACTCCACGTCCTAATGCTGCCATTTGCAGCATGATTTCCAGTGACTCAATGGGTTTTAACATTTTTGGAACTCTGTGTGCCGGGGTTAAGAAATGCGTTAGGATATCCAGGCGCTCTTGCGGTACAGGGAATGTCAATAAAACCTCGTTGGATAATTGCTCGGGTGTTAATTTCTCAATTTTAACCAATGGATGATCATTAGAAACAACGAGAACCAATTCATATTCAGCCAAAGTTTCGTAGGTAATGTTTTCCTTCTTGATTAAATCGGGTGTAATTAG
>CAZIDT010000260.1:0-2935 GCA_964537855.1 uncultured Nitrosomonas sp. | reverse complement strand
ATTCCATTAACATGCGAGAGATACAACCCGATTTCCTGACTTAGGCCAGGTAACCCAAATGTACCTGGAGTCGTTGTCGTACCGTCGTCACCAAAATTACCAATTCCAGTTGTGGCCCCTGAAATGGCGTAGTTAAAGAAATGGGTGGATGATGCACCACCAGGAAGGAATTGTTGCGCAAGATACTCTGCTGCAACAGCACCATTCGAATAACGTCCTTCGAAATAGGGAGGGCATGGGTGTGAAGGGTCACAATTTCCGCCTAATAGTTTGTATATGCTCAATACCGCTGAAGAACTACTCCCTCCATCTGAAAGGCTGTCACCGAAGACATACATACTGTTGAAAGACATAGACCATGTACTTCCTATTGCCGAGAAAGACATTAGCAAAGCGATCAGTAAAGTTGGCATTTTTTTCATGTTTAATCCTAGTTAATGACAACATGTGTATATTTTTCTGAAGATTCAGTATGCAATATGAATCTATTGTTTGCAATTAAAAAAATATTAACTTACTGATTATGCGATAGTTAAGTGATTTTCCTCACAGTAAATAAAATATTTATTCGATAAACTGTTGACAATTTGGTATGGATTGCATGATGATGTATCAAACCTACTGCGATCGTGGGTAATAATCTTGAAATCTAATTAAAATCGAGGTGATTAAGTTTTGAGCGATTTAATAGAAACTGTACCAAGGCGTAGAAACAATGTTTGTTTAATAATGCTATTTCCTTCCTCCTCAAAGGCATCTTAACAGTTTAAGCAATTAGCTTGACCTTAAGATGCCTCTTTTTTTTTACACCTACCTAAATCATCAATTCGTAGCTTCGTTCTGTAACTGATAATTAGCTTTAATCATTGTTGTTTCTGCTACTGATTAAGTAATTGTCTGAGTACATAAGGTAAGATGCCGCCTTGGTAGTAATATTCTACTTCGATGGCTGTGTCGATTCGACAAATTAATTGCACTTGGGTTTGTTCCCCATTTGATCGATGAATGATTAAGGTCACTGATTGCTGTGGTTGGATTGTTCCGATGTCTTTGATATCGAAGAACTCATCCCCTGTAATGTTAAGGCTTTGGATACTATCATTTTCCTTAAATTGCAATGGGAGTACACCCATGCCAACGAGGTTGCTACGATGAATGCGTTCATAGCTTTCTGCGATAACCGCTTTGACACCCAATAATTGGGTTCCTTTAGCTGCCCAATCACGACTCGATCCGGTGCCATATTCCTTGCCAGCAAATACTATTGTCGGTGTTGCTTGCTCCATGTAACGCATCGCTGCATCGTATATTGACATTTGTTCGTTTGCATTCGAGTTGGCTTGCCTAAATAAAGTAATCCCGCCTTCACTACCCGGTATCATTAAGTTTTTAATGCGAACATTAGCAAAGGTTCCACGCATCATAATGTGGTGGTTACCGCGTCGTGAACCGTAGCTATTAAAATCAGATTTGGTTACATGGTGATCTAATAAATATTTGCCTGCAGGTGAAGCATCTTTAATGGATCCGGCTGGACTGATATGATCGGTTGTTACAGAATCACCAAACAGAGCAAGTGCTCGAGCGCCGTTTATTTCTGCGGATCGGCTTACTTTAGCAGGTTGTAGCGAGAAATCCTGGAAGAAGGGGGGTTCTGCGATATAAGTTGATTCCGGCCAATCGTATAACTTTCCTGACACGGCAGTAATATTGTTCCAGAGTGTATGATCTTTTGTTAAATCACGATAAAGCTGACGGAATGTATCTGCTTGCATCGCATATTTCATTAATGCAGCAATTTCTGTATTCGTTGGCCAAATATCACGTAGCCAAACAGGCTGATTATCATTGCCGAACCCGATTGGATCGGTAGTGAGGTCTTTTAATACGGTACCTGCAAGCGCATAAGCGACGACCAGTGGTGGCGAGGCGAGAAAATTAGCACGGATGTTCGCATGAACGCGTGCTTCAAAATTGCGATTTCCTGATAACACGGCTGAACAAATCAAATCTTCTTTTACGATACTTTCCTCAATCGATTCAGGAAGCGGCCCGGAATTACCAATACAGGTTGTGCAGCCGTAACCGGCAATATTGAAGCCTAATTGTTCTAGGTAAGGAAGTAATCCTGTTGCAGTAAGATAGGCAGTAACTACCCTGGATCCCGGAGCAAGCGAGGTTTTGATATGGCGCTTAACAGATAAACCTTTCTCAATAGCTTTCTTAGCGAGCAACCCTGCTGCAATCAGCACGCTTGGATTCGAAGTATTAGTACAAGATGTGATTGCGGCGATGAGCACATCTCCATGGTGTAAATCAACTGTCTGGTTCGTGGCTTTATGAATAGTAGGATAATGTTGTATTAGTGCTTCTGATGGCTTGCCATAACCATTCTCAGCGATCGGTTTACTAAAGAGCGTCGAGAAGGTCGTTTTTAGTTGATCGATGGGAATTCGATCTTGAGGTCGTTTGGGGCCAGCCAATGAAGGCACAATAGTGCTTAAGTCCAGATGAAGCTCCTGACTGTAATCAATATCTCCTTGTTGAGGGACGCCATAGAGTCCTTGGGCCTTGAAATAACTTGCAAAGGCTTGGATTTCTTCATCGGTTCGTCCTGTATGACTAAAATACTCAATCGTTGCATCATCAACAGGGAAGAATCCCATGGTTGCCCCATATTCCGGCGCCATATTAGCAATCGTTGCGCGATCTGGCAGG
Organism: uncultured Nitrosomonas sp.; assembly: GCA_964537855.1. GTDB lineage: Bacteria > Pseudomonadota > Gammaproteobacteria > Burkholderiales > Nitrosomonadaceae > Nitrosomonas. The sequence continues at coordinate 217 of CAZIDT010000260.1, read as the reverse complement.
CTCAAAGAAGCTGTACCTTCTCCATAAAACTCGACAAACTTACCGACCACTTTGGCTTTGCGAAGCATTTCAGTAATGGTGAGCACTAAATCAGTGGCGGTTACACCTTCACGTAATTGACCCGTCAAGTTGACACCAACCACATCAGGTGTCAGGAAGTAGACAGGTTGACCGAGCATGCCAGCTTCTGCTTCGATGCCACCTACTCCCCATCCGA
>CAZIDT010000259.1:0-2935 GCA_964537855.1 uncultured Nitrosomonas sp. | reverse complement strand
GCCCAGTGATGAAGAGGATTGAAAGGAGCGAGCACGGGATCAGGTTGGCTCGAAAAGTTCAAAGACCTGCGCAGGCGCTCTAGGCGGTGCCCGCGCGGGCAAACCGAGATGATCAAGAATCTTAGTGATTGTGCCGGATTCCAGGATAGCGGCGATGATTTTCAGGGTTCCACCACAGCGCGAATACTGCTCGATGTCAATATCAAACACCCGTTTTAACAGGCACGCCCAACTGATGCGTACAAAAGTTGCGGAATGTGGCGCATCGCCATCCTCATCGGATGGGCTACTTTTGCTTTTCTTCTCGCCTGGGATGATATGGGAGCACATCCAGGCATTCAGCGCGAGCACACCATGAAAAGCGGTTAGCAGGTATTTTGCGAAGCGAAAACTCGCAAAACAAATGAAGTTGGGCCTTGGCCGGGGACCGAGCGCAATCCATTGATATCAATAGCGACCAAGAAGTCGTGATATCGCATCAAACCATTCATCGCCCTCGATCCATAGCGCCCGATGAAATTTGGAATAAAATCAGTTGGCGTGCTAATTTTCAAATGTACAAAACGGTCATTGATTGGCGTATGGTCGCTCAAACTGCGGTTATCGTAGGGATGGTTGCGGCGATTATCGCAATTCGAATTTTCGCGAAAGGAGGTAAGTTGAATGGATTTACTCGGTCTCGCGGTTTAGGCGGATTTGGCAGATTTAGATGAGTTGTTTGATATCGACCGATTGCCATCGATGTTGATCGGTAAGCTGCACGATACCTATAGCTCTTTTGAGTAACAAGGAGTAAATCTTATTTCGCCACTGAGCAGGGACATTATTGACATCCGATGAATGAGCATCAAAATGGAGCTGCTCAATATGATCGTGCCGTTGCCCTTTAACTGCAAAACCCTTTTGACTTAATTGATGGAAGGTATGCTCCAACTCTTGATCACCTGCTAATACCAGTCGATGGATATTGGATTGCAGCCAGGCAACATTTTCTGCAGTATATCCGATCAAGGTGTAATCCAACTGATTAGCGATGCAAAAAGCGAGAATACGCATACATTTCTGGCAGGTTCCACAGGGTACGATTTTACCATCACGAAAATGGGCGTGATGACAGGAAGTCTGTAGTTTAAATAGTTCAGGATAGTCCAATGCCAGCGTTTTCTGGACTTGGTAACCGGCGATGGTTCGAATCGGTGCCCACTGTTTGATACCATACCCTGCAGATTCAAACCATTCGGTCATATAGCGATCGAATGCTTGGCTTTGGTCGTAAATCCCTGGAAAAAATTCGACATCGTTGATTTTATGGCGATCATCCAAGATTTTAGTGGGTTCAATATATTCATTACCGACGCAGATATGACCAATCTGCGCCTTTTCCATGAGTGGTAGTGCGGCAAAAACATAATGTGCAAAGGTAAAAAAATGCAGCGGATCGGTAATGGATTTGATACCCCGTATATTATTTTCGACTACCGGTGAATTTCTCACCATAAACGCATAGAGCCGATCGATATTCGACCAGATACGTTGAGTCTTGTTATCGTTTTGTTTGAAGGATCGATAGGCGGTTAATGCAGTTCGCCAGTGCCCCCCTGATTCATTGATATAAAATGGATAAACATCCATACCTGCTTGATTAAGCAGGCCGTAGCACAGCAAGCTTTCTTTACCACCCGAAGAAAGAACGACGATTTTATTCGGGTCAGCTATGAAATGAGTAATATCTTGACCTGTTCCAGCAATAAATTTTGCATGGCATGTTGCATTAACTTGTTTGACGTCTTCTTTTTTGGCAACAAATTCTGGCTTGATAAAGAGCGGGTCGTGATAAAACCGACTAACAAAAATCTCGATACTCATTTGCTTAAGCATTTGATCGAAAAAAAGGTACTCTTTCGGACCTAGATCAAATTCAAAACAAATCTCTTTGGCAAAAAGCCCATGATTGATAGCGGGGATACCGGAAGTCAAATTAGCGTAGCGTTGTGCGTTATCCCCTTCGATATTTTCTTCATACTTATGCCGAAGTTCACAAACTTCATGCTTACCGTTGCGAACCAAAATATAGCGAGTATGAAAGCGATCCTTCTCTATCTTGGGTTTTTCAACGACGATTTTATCGAAATGAACGAGTGATTTCATAGCAGAAATGAATGCCTAATGCTAAGTAGAAAAATTGAAAGACATTCTAGCGAATCACTTGTTAAATCATTGTGTAGATAACTACGAACAACTAATTTAACCTTGTTATTGGGAAAATAATATGAGGTGTGATACAAGAGTCCATTGTTATGTTGAATTCCGACTAGCGCTACGGAAATAAACCTATGTCAGTCAACCTTAGGAGAATCCGTAGCACCATACACTTAAGATAAAAGCAATTAGTCTTTTTCTAAATCCTTTAACAATTTTTTAGCATCGTCAATTTTTGCAAATACTTTTCCAGAGGCTAATAAGTGCTCCAGCTCTTGGCGTGCCGCAATTTTATCGCCTGATTGTTGCAATCCTACTGCAAGGTGGTAGCGTATTTCTGCCGCTTCAGGGGCAAGTGAAACCGCTTTCTGTAAGAGAGAAACAGCTCGTGCTGTATCACCTTTTTCTACGAGAATCCAACCTAACGTATCAAGTATCGCTGGACTATCTGGTGCGCCTTTGTAGGCCTTCTCTGCATAGTCTATCGCAGAAGGGTCTTTTTTCTGCTGGTAAACCCATGCAAGATTGTTGAGTACAATAGGGTTATCTGGATTTTGCTCCAATACTAATTGAAATTGTTTAATCGCCGCATCGTATTGCTGCTTTTCCAAATACACGCCGCCTAAGAATAGACGCGTTGAAGCATCCGCAGGATATTGCTCAAGCCACTTCGTAATTCGCTCATTCGCTTGCTTTTCTTTTCCACTCTGACTCAATGCTGAATATTGTTTAATCA
>CAZIDT010000258.1:0-2936 GCA_964537855.1 uncultured Nitrosomonas sp. | reverse complement strand
CGTACTATTTCCATTATAGCGATGATTTTAGCTATCAGTATATTTTCTGACCGGGTCGCAAAAGCAAAAGATGTCGAATTACTCGCTAACGCTCCTGAACGATACGTTGTATCTCAAGGGGACACGCTTTGGGGAATCGCCTCTCGCTATCTCAAAGATCCATGGCGATGGACAGAGATTTGGGATATTAACCAAAAACAAATCAAAAACCCAAACAACATCTATCCTGGCGATATTATTGTTTTAGTCCGAACCCCGGATGGAAACAGTAAGCTAATGCTTGCGAATGAAAAAGCGACGATCAAACTCTCACCTAAAATGCGCATTGAGAAACTTGAGATCGAGAAAATTCCGTCGATTCCCTCCAAAAAACTCAAGCCATTCTTAAGCAAACCCTTAGTCATTGAAAAGAATGGGTTGGAACAAGCACCATTAATATTAGGCTCCAGCGATAATCGCGTTATATTAAGTACAGGGAATACAATCTATGTACAAAATATGCCTTTTGATCAAGGTATGGCCTGGCAAGTTTTCCGCACAGGAAAACCACTCATCGACCCAGAAGATAATGATCGCATTCTTGGCTACGAGGCCGCTTATCTTGGTGATGTAGAAGTATTAAATTTTGACACAATCAGTTCAGTCAAAATCACACATTCAGCACAGGAAATTCTCAAAGGTGATCGACTCATTCCTGCTTCTACATTGGATGTCGATGACTATATTCCCCGTTCGCCAGATTTTTCTATCAAAGGGCGAATCATTTCAGTTTATGGCGGTGTAACTGAAATTGGTCAAAATGCGATTATTGCACTCAATAAAGGATCATATGATGGGTTGGAAGTAGGTCACGTGCTTGCTGTTTATCGTAAAAGCACCGCTAAATTGCAAGATAGCAAGGTCGTATCGTTACCGGACGAACGCATTGGTTTAGTGTTTCTATTTCGAGTTTTTGATAAAGTATCGTATGCTCTTGTTTTGCACAGCGCTCAAGCAATTAAAGTATTTGATGCCGTGCAAACACCATAAAATAAATTAATAACAACAATTTAATTGGTTATGAATATTCAGCCAGATATTGAATCCTGGCTAACCCTCAGCTTAATTGAGGGGCTTGGCGATGAATCCTTTCGTAAGCTACTTATAAATTTTAATCACCCTACGGATATCCTAAATGCTGAGACTCAGCAACTTGAGCGCTATGTAAAAAAGCAAACTGCCACAAATATCGTTGATCGTCGCGTTGATCAAAATAGAATAGCTGCTACACTAAAGTGGCTTGAGGACCCTGCTAACGCGATCATCACACTAAGCGACGATGATTATCCCAAGCAACTGCTGAATATAGCTGACCCTCCTCCATTGCTTTATCTAAAAGGTCAACGCAAACTTCTTAATAGTCCCTCTATTGCAATCGTCGGGAGTCGTAACGGTACGCCCCAAGGCATTGTTAATGCGAGTGCATTTGCTGAAGCTGCCAGCATTGCTGGTTTTTGTGTCGTGAGTGGTATGGCATTAGGTATTGACACAGCAGCACATCAGGGCGCTCTACTGGGTTCTTCAGGGAGTATTGCGGTTGTCGGTACCGGATTGGATATCGTTTATCCTGCCAGAAATCACCAGCTAGCTCACCAATTAGCCAAAGAAGGAGCACTCATCTCTGAATTCCCGTTAGGAATGCCCGCAATCGGAAGAAATTTTCCTCGTAGAAACCGGATTATAAGTGGTATTAGTCTTGGCTGTCTCGTCATTGAGGCTACTTTAAAAAGCGGCTCACTCATCACAGCCCGACAGGCCCTGGAACAAGGGCGCGAAGTCATGGCGATTCCGGGATCAATTCATTCACCTTTGTCGAAAGGTTGTCATGCATTGATTAAGCAAGGCGCAAAACTTGTAGAAAATATTAATGATATTCTCGATGAGTTTAATTATCAGCCGCTTAACTTACCCAGCAAGCTAACAACCGACGAAACAATTGAGCAAACTCATCCCCAAGAAAACGCTATTCTACTTTCTCATTTAGACTATGAAGCAATTGATATCGACAAATTGTGTATTCGGAGTGGCTTGACTGTAGAAACAGTATCCGCCATGCTATTAGCTCTGGAATTAGATGGAGTTGTAGCAAGTTTACCGGGTGGTCGATATCAACGAATTCGTTGATTAGAAATACAATTCATTAAATTCTAATGCGAAACATAATCATGAAGAGTGAAGCAATGTTCGAGATTTTGATCTACTTATTTGAAAATTATTTTGATTCTGAAAATTGCCCAGATTCAGCAACTTTAACACGAAAGTTAACGCTGGCAGGGTTTGGAGAAGATGAAATTAGCCAAATTCTTGGCTGGCTATCAGATCATACAAAACATGAGGCAGGAAAATATCCACCAACTTTGTCTGAAAGCAAATCGTTCCGGATTTATTCTTCGTCTGAATTAGAGATCATTGACGTTGAGAGTCAAGGTTTTATTCTTTTTCTTGAGCAAGCCGGTATACTTAATTCATTACAACGTGAATTATTAATTGATCGTATTCTCCAGATGGATGGCAATAGCTCCTGCTTGGATAAAATCAAATTAGTCGTCATGTTTGATCTATGGGTACAAAACCAGTTAACGAATCATGATTTAATCGAAAAATTATTTATTGCCAGCAATCCACGGAATCGCCATTAATATTGACTCATAACGAGTCTCTAATTCCATGAAAAAACTTAAAAAATAACCCTACTGTGCAGATTGCCCTTCAATATCTTTAGTTACTCAATCTGGCCATCATCAGATAAAGTGCTAACATAACCCCAATCACCTTAAAAAAATATCTAACCAAGTAATAACAGAATTTTATGAGTAAAAAGCTGATTATCGCTGAGAAACCTTCTGTTGCAAACGATATTGCCAAGGTTCTAGGGAATTTTACTAAAGAAGCTGATT
>CAZIDT010000257.1:0-2948 GCA_964537855.1 uncultured Nitrosomonas sp. | reverse complement strand
GCAAGGTCGGTGCGCTTGGTGAATACAACGTTGCACTGAATCGTTATAGCAGCAGCGGGAGCCTGGACACGAGCTTCGACCCGGTCAATACGCTCGATGGAACACCGACCTATACTGAAGTCGGCGCAGCAGTTGTGTTGGATGCCAATGTGCAGATTATCGACACCGAGCTGTCGGGTGCCAATAATTTCACCGGTGCAACATTGACATTGGCACGCAACGGCGGTGCCAACGCGCAAGACGTGTTCAGTGCCACCGGCACCTTGTCCTCAATCTCAGGTGCCAGCGGCAACGTCATCGTCGGCGGTACCACCATCGGCACTTATACCAATAGCGGTGGTACTCTGGTCTTCACCTTCAACAGTAATGCGACAAACGCGCTGGTAAATAGTGCCATGCAGCAGATCGCGTACAGCAACACGAGTGATGCACCGCCAGCGAGCGTGCAAATCGATTGGACCTTTAATGACGGCAATACAGGTAGTCAAGGCAGTGGCGGTTCATTGACTGCCATCGGCAGTGTTACAGTGAATATCACCGCAGTGAACAGTGTACCAACAGATTTGATTCTCTCGGCTAATACCGTGGTGGAGAACGCAGCGAACGGAACAGTTGTGGGGACGGTAACGGGTACCGATCCTGACAGCGGTGATACTCAGAGCTACAGTTTAACCGACAGTGCCGGAGGCCGATTTGCGATTAACAGCAGCACGGGTGAGATTACCGTGTCAGATGGTAGCCTGCTGGATTATGAAAGCGCTACCAGTCATACAGTAACCGTTCGGGTGACCGACAGTGGTGGATTAACCTACGATGAAGTGTTTACGATTAACGTGACCGATGTCGCGAATACTTTGATTGTGACGACAGCCGATGACAATAACGACAGTGGTATGGTCGATGGCAATGTGGCATATACCATTGAATGGCTCAATGCAAATCCGGGAACGGATGGTTTGATTTCTTTACGTGAAGCGATTATTGCGGCGAACAATACGGCTGGCTTGGATGACATTACGTTCAATATTGCGGGTGTAGGCGTTCAAACGATTCATGTGACAGATCCTGATGGTGCAGGGCCACTTGCAGGTTTACCCACCATTACCGATGAAATTGAGATCGATGGATACAGTCAATCTGGTGCATCAAGGAATACACTCTCGGTGGGAAATGATGCAGTGCTTCAAATCGAATTAGATGGCACTCTCGCTGGTGCAGGATCCTACGGAATTGATCTAGGAACGGGTAGTGACGGAAGCAGCATCCAAGGATTGATCATCAATGGATTTAATGATGCTGGGGCTGGTGCTGGCATTCATGTTGGTTCTGATAATAACCTCATCAAAGGTAATTTCATTGGAACAGATGATGTTGATACTGCTGGTATTGGAAACCGGATCGGATTGTACATCACTGGATCAGACAATCTTATCGGTGGAGCAACGCCTGCTAGTCGAAATCTACTTTCGGGTAATAATGGTTATGGTATTTATATTAGCAACGGATTAGGTGGGGGAGAACGCAATGCGGTTCTCGGTAATTATATTGGTGTCGATGCAGCAGGATCGGCAGCACTCCCCAACACTTGGAACGGTGTTTATGTATCGGGTACGGCAAATGTGATTGGAGCAGCGGGTGCCGGCAATGTAATTGGGGGCCATGGTGACTATGGGGTGCGTATCGAAGGGGCGACCGATACAATAGTCCAGGGTAACAATATCGGTACCAATGCAGCGGGTACCAGCGCCATTGGTAATGCAAATGGGGTCGGAGTGACATTTGGTGCGACCGGAACCATCATTGGTGGTGATGTTTCGGGTGAAGGCAATGTGATATCCGGGAATATTGGATCTGGTGTTTACATCAGCGCAGGAATTAGCACGACTGTCCAGGGAAATCTTATCGGAACGACCGCAGATGGAACAACCCCTTTAGGTAATCACAGTTATGGGCTCTTGGTCGATGGCACTAATAATACGATTGGCGGAACGGTCGATGGGGAAGGAAATGTCATCGCTAATAACGATAGCTACGGCGTTTATGTGACCACTGGTTCCTCGGGCAATGCAATTCTCAGGAATTCGATTCACGATAATTTGAGTCAAGGTATCGCGCTCGCGACCGACGGAATTACCCCAAATGACGGAGATCTTACGGCAGGTGCCGCAAATCTCTACATGGATATGCCTGTTTTGAAGACTTTCAGCGTATTGGGTTCGACTTTGACTGTAACCGGCTATATTGGAACCAATCCACTGGGTGATACCGATTTTGCTGGAGCCCGTGTGGAAATCTTCCTGCAAGATGGTAGTGCTGATACTTACGGCGAGGGTAAAACTTACCTGGGGTATCTGACAGCAGATGCAAATGGACTTTTTAGTGGTCAAATTGCGCTTACCACCACCGTGAATGTTGGGGATACGCTCACCGCCACAGCGACCAGTACGGCCAATAATACTTCTGAATTCAGTGCTAATGCAGTGGTGACATCGAGCAATGCGCCGATCATTACGCCGATAGGTCCAAACGTTACCTTTGTCGAAGGTGGCACACCGCAAGTAATCGATGCGCTGATGACCGTGACCGATGTGGATTCCCCAGATTTTGATACGGGTGTTTTGACTGTATCGATTTCCCAAAATGGAACAACAGATGATCGTCTGCAGATTGGTAACTTTGGATCAGGGCCTGGTCAGGTTGATACGGTTGGGAATGATGTGAGGTATGAAGGTGTAACGATTGGGAGCTATAGTGGTGGAACAAGTGCGAGTAATCCTTTAGTAATTACCTTCAACAGTAGTGCAAGCGCCAGTGCAGTTCAGGCTGTGGCAAACAGTGTTCAGTTTCATAATATTTCTGAGGTACCGAGCACATTGGATCGTGAAGTGACCTTCGCACTAACCGATGGGGATGGAGGAATTGCAATACCTCAGACAAAGACTGTTCAC
>CAZIDT010000256.1:0-2999 GCA_964537855.1 uncultured Nitrosomonas sp. | reverse complement strand
CAATCCATTCAAACTAAATTAGAAGCATTAAATAGTAGTGAAGAAACGGTTCAAAAGAAAAATCTCAAAGAGATTTATCTTAAGACACAACAAGTATTGCTTGATCATCAAAGTTACCTAGATAAGACACAGCGCTATACCGAGCAATTGGCGCATTTTTCACAGCAGTTACAAGAACTAGAACATCAGAAAAGTAATATAAATTTAATTCAGCCTAATTTCTCCGATTTGATGCTGCTTTCACTCAGCGAGATGGAGCAAAGAAATATTGAAACTCAGGCTAAGCTATCAGAGTATCAGAATCAACAGCAAAAAATCCTATCAGAGATAGCGACACTGCGAGAGCAAGTTGCGACCAATCGCGATGAATTAACTGCTGCAAATGGCGCACGTAACGACGAATCAATCGAGGTTTTTCCTGAACTTGATTTAAGCGATGCGAAAATTGTAGAGGCATTACGTGTTTTCGAATCGGTTCAAGATCAAGCTTTAGCCGACAAAATTAGAATGCTTGAACTCGAAGCGCTGATGCTACCAAAAACCATTGAAATTGCTACCCTTCAAGAAGAATTTATATTGAGGCCGGAGATACAAAAGTTAACTGAAGAGTCAGAATGGTTAGCTGTTCAAATTAATCTAAAGCGCAAAGCCGAAACAGAGATAGCAGTAGAAAAATCGGGGCAGATATTAGAAGAGGGCGAGTGGAAGCACCCCATTCTTCTCATTATTGTTAAGCAAAATGAGATACTCGCAACAGAGTTAAGCCACTATGTAGAACGATCATCCAAATTGATCGTACAAAAAACACGTAGTGAAAATCGACTGAATCTAATCATTAGTAACTATAATGCGTTGCTGCAAAGACTTACGTTGCATAAGGACGATGAAGCGCTTGGTTCGGAAATTAGGAAGCAATTTAAGTATGTTTTAACGAAACCTAATATTCAGCTTACCCAAAAAAACCTTAACAACGCTAAGCTGGAGTTATTCCAACTGGAGCAAGAAAAGCTCCAGATGCAGGATGATAAGGCCTATTTAAAAGAAATGATTAAAGGCTATACCATCAACCCCAATACTGCTGCTTACCCCCACATCATGCAAGCATTTCAGGAACTCAAATCATTTCGCTTGCAAGTTATCGATAAATTCATTGAAATTCTGCGTGAATATCTAACAGAATTAGAGCAGTATGCGAGCCTACAACACCAACTATTGGAAAAAATTGATCAGTATGAGAATTTGCTTAAAGAGAATCTATTATTAACGCGCAATGCAAAGCCAATTTATCAGGTAACAACGAATGATATCGATAAAGCAACTTCATGGTTTTTTACCGACAAAACCCAGAATGCGTTTTCAAAATTATTTAATCGTGTCGGTTTAGTATCCTTCATTATTGCCATCATCTCATTTGTTTTACTAAGTTTATTTTGGTGGTTTGTATGGCCACGTTATTTAGTGTGGGAGAAAGCTGGAAAGGAAGCATGGGGAAAAGTTAAGCAAGATAAGATAATCTATTCGGTGCGGCTTCTGGTTTTTATTTTTCTTCAATCGTTGTTATTTGCGGCGCCATTTTTCTTTATTTATCTCGTTCTTGACCATAGCGTTAATACGGAGATTAAACGTGCGCTTTCTCAAACTTTCTATGCAGCAACAGCTGCCATTATCTTCTGGAACATGTCATTCCAGATTAGTAGAGCATCAGGATTACTCATTCATCAATTCAAATTTCCAGTTGATCTCGTGGCGAGGTTACATTGGAATATCAAATATTATGGACCGATTATTATTGTCCTTTGCTTAATTATTGCCTTTACAGATGCAATTAGCGAAGACATGGTGCGTCATATTGTGGGAAGGGTTAGTTTTATCACGTTATGCTTTTTACTCGCATTATTGTCCTTAGATTGGATGGGTATAACTAAAGTAGGAAAATCACTGTATCGAGATAAACACTTTAATTTACTAAAAAGTCCAAAGCTATGGGCATCAATATTCTTTTTGCAACTCCTATATTTAATTGCTACCGCATCGATTGGATATTATTTTGCTGCTTTGTACCAGGCCATACTTATTTTTGAGACGATTGCTTGGATTGCGATTTGTAGCTTGATTTTTTTGCAAGCTTATCGTGGCTTATTAATAGCACAGCGGAGGATGGCTTATAAAAGAGCGATTGAGAAAAGAGAGGAAATGATAGCGCTACGTACTTCCAATGCAGGTAAAGCGGAAGCAGAATTGGTTGATGAAAATTACATGGATGTCGAGACAATAAGTAAGCAATCTCATACGCTGTTAACAATCAGTGTATGGGGGCTTTTATTACTTGGTGTAAGTAGTATATGGGTTGATCTACTACCCACGCTGGGATTTTTGGATAAGATCGTTATCTGGCGAACTTCTGCGATGAGCGAGGGAGAAACCATCGTTCGACTGATTACACTTGAAACACTGCTTGTTGCACTCATTATTCTCGTGTTGGCATTTATCGCTGCGCATAATTTACCTGGTACTTTGGAAATTTTGGTTTTGCGCCATTTATCCCTCGATACCGGGACGGGCTATGCCATAACGACCTTACTGAAATATGTAATCATTATCATTGGCATTGCCACCATGTCGCAAAAGCTCGGTGTGGAATGGTCGAATATCCATTGGCTAGTGGCTGCACTCGGTGTGGGTGTAGGTTTCGGTTTGCAAGAAATTGTGGCTAATTTTGTATCAGGCCTAATTTTATTGTTTGAACGTCCCATTCGAATCGGTGATACGGTGACTTTAAGCGATATAACCGGTACTGTCAGCAAAATACATATTCGTGCTACCACGTTAATCGACTCAGATCGTAAAGAAGTGATTGTTCCCAATAAAGTATTCATTACGCAACAATTCATTAACTGGACACTGAGTGATGAAGTGACCCGCATTAAAATCCCGATCGGGATTGCCTATGGATCGGATTGTGAAAAAGCGAGGGCGTTATTATTGGAGGTTGCTCATCA
>CAZIDT010000255.1:0-3016 GCA_964537855.1 uncultured Nitrosomonas sp. | reverse complement strand
TCGAGCACTCCATATTTAACTAAATCAAGCGCACAATTTAAAGCTGTTTGTCCACCCATTGTTGGCAATAGTGCATCTGGGCGCTCAATATCGATAATTTTCTCAAGCATAGGCCAGGTTATTGGCTCGATATAGGTCGCATCTGCCATTTCTGGGTCTGTCATGATCGTTGCTGGATTCGAATTGACCAGTACAATTCGATAGCCTTCTTCCCGTAGTGCTGCGCAAGCTTGAACACCCGAGTAATCAAACTCACAGGCTTGACCGATAATGATGGGCCCTGCTCCAATCACAAGAATCGATTTAATATCAGTACGTTTTGGCATTTTTATTGCGACAACAAAGGTTATTCTAAGTTTTAATCCGCAACATGACCCTGTTGCTTTTTATATTGCTTGATTTGATCAATGAAACGATCAAATAGATAACTGGCATCGTGGGGTCCAGGGCTTGCCTCTGGATGACCTTGAAAGCAAAAGGCAGGACTATCGATTAATTCAAATCCTTGTAAGCTTTTATCAAATAAAGATAGGTGGGTTACTCGAATATTGGCTGGAAGTTGATTCATATCAACCGCAAATCCATGATTCTGACTCGTTATGATCACTTTTCCACTATCAACATCCAATACAGGGTGATTTGCGCCATGATGGCCAAATTTCATTTTTATTGTTTTTGCACCTGCTGCAAGTGCTAGGATTTGATGTCCAAGGCAAATTCCAAACATTGGAATTTTCTCTATAATTAATCTTTTCGCTGTGTTGATTGCGTAATTACAAGGTTCTGGATCTCCTGGCCCATTCGATAAGAAAACACCATCAGGATTCGAAAGCAAGATTTCTTCAACGGATGTCTCTGCTGGATAAACGGTTACACTACAATTACGGCTTGCTAACTTACGCAATATCGTTCGCTTGATTCCAAAATCGAGCGCAGCAATACGATAGCTGGTAGTTGATTGTGACGAATAGCCATAACCTAATTGCCAATCGATTTCAGTCCATTCATAGGAACGCTGACAACTAACTTGCTTGGCCAAATCCATTCCGACTAATCCCGGAAAATTTTGCGCACGTTGCAGTGCAGTTTCGATATTGATATCGCCAGCCATGATACAACCAGCTTGTGCACCTTTCTCTCTTAAAATACGAGTGAGCTTCCTGGTATCGATACCTGCAATCGCGACAACATTATGGGCTTCCAGAAACGCTGATAATGATTCCTTTTTTCTCCAACTGCTTGCAGACAGTGATAAATCGCGAATAACTAATCCTGCAGCAAAAACCTTAGTGCCACCTTCTGATTCGATGTCTTCGTTATTTGTCCCAGTATTGCCGATATGAGGATAAGTCAGTGTAATAATTTGCTGACAATAAGACGGATCAGTCAAAATTTCCTGATAACCCGTCATGGCAGTGTTAAAAGCAACTTCCCCTACAGTTATTCCTATTACCCCAATCGAAAACCCTTGAAAAACTGTACCATCAGCTAAAACTAAAATGGCACGAGGATGCTGCAACACAAAATACTCCTTTTAGGATATATACCTTAAAAAAAACTATCACGCTAAACTAGCAATAGCCAACAAACAATTGCACCGATTATACGTGATAAAGAAAGAGTTTTCTAACTCTTCCCCTCAAAAGTAAAACAGGCTTATATGTAAGGTCACAACATTACTAGAAATAATTACAATCTAAGGAAATAAGTTAAGCATTAAAGTGCTATAGCAGTAAACAATAATCCAATTGATCCTGAACAAATCAACACCGGAATAACCCCGATTTGAAACCGAAATAATGCAATGACTGCTAACAGTGTTATTAGGCCAGCTACCCAATCAACATTTCCTTGAATATCTGGAAATAAAACATGCCAAGCAAAAAATAACGCCAAATTAATAATAACCCCCACTACGGCTGCTGTAATCGCGGTAAGTGGCGCTGTAAATTTCAAATTTCCATGTGTTGACTCGACTAAAGGTCCCCCCGCCAGCACAAAAATAAAACTCGGTAAGAAAGTAAAATAGGTAACAACAACTCCAGCAAGGATTCCTGCTAGTAATAACTGATCCGGTCCCAATAAAGCAAGATTCCATCCTGCCACAAATCCGACAAAAGTAACTACCATAATAAGTGGTCCAGGAGTGGTTTCTCCTAGAGCAAGGCCATCGATCATCTGATAAGGTTGTAACCACTGATAATAATCGACCGCACCTTGATACACGTACGGCAATACCGCGTAGGCACCACCGAATGTTAGTAAAGCCGCTTTGGTAAAAAACCAACCCATCTGAGTCAATGCATGTTGCCAACCCAATTGTTGCATCAGTAAACCCATCGGAATTAGCCAGAGCAACATACCAATCACGATAATTTTAATCAGATGTGGCCATCGAAAAACAGTATGCGCTAACCGTGGTGTATGATCATCAATAACCGCAGATCTAAAAGATTGATTGACTTGCTTTGCGTGATGACTCCCTAACTTAAAATAATCGGGACTATAACGCCCCCCTAAATATCCAACTAACGCTGCAATCGCAACAATGATTGGGAATGGTACTTTAAGTGCAAAAATAGCAATAAAGGCCGTGCATGCAATAGTCCAAAGTAGCCCATTTTTTAGAGTACGTGATCCAATTCGATACGCTGCATGGATGACGATTGCCGTCACAGCGGGCTTGATCCCATAAAAAATACCTGAAACAACGGGTATATCTTGGAAAGCGAGGTAAATCCAGGTAAGAAAAATTAAGATAAAAAGAGAGGGCAAGATAAATAATAATCCCGCGATAATGCCTCCCCAGGTACGATGTAACAGCCAACCAATATAAACCGCAAGTTGCTGCGCTTCGGGGCCTGGTAGCAACATGCAATAATTCAATGCATGTAAAAAGCGCTGTTCCGAAATCCATCGACGATTTTCTACAAGCTCCCGATGCATTATGGCAATTTGCCCAGCAGGACCACCAAAGCTGATAAATCCGAGCTTTAACCAGAAACGAAAGGCTTCC
>CAZIDT010000254.1:0-3023 GCA_964537855.1 uncultured Nitrosomonas sp. | reverse complement strand
AAAAACGCTTAATTTGTGCAGGCGTTCCTTCAACCAATAAAACATCACCAAATTGCAGTTGAAAATCATCGACGATATCACCGATACTCGCATCCTTGCGATGGACAGCAATCAAGTGAATGCCATAACGCGCCAGCAAATCCAAATCACGGATGGGCCTTTGCACATAACGGGAACTCGAGCCAACGATCGCTTCAATGATGACCGCGTCTTTACGTCGGAGCGTTTCAAAATCATGATTGGCATTATTCTGATTCTGCAAACCAATCCAGTCGGAAGAATGCAGATCCATCATGGCACTGCTCTTACTATGTACAATTAATCGATCGCCTACTTCGAGTCGAGTATTTTCTGAGGGTGAGGTGATCGTCTCATCAGCCCTAAAAATTTTGAGAATCGTCACCCCTACTTGGTTTAATTTAGCCTCCGTCAATGTTTTTCCAGCAAGTCGCGAATTTTCAGGTACAAATAGTTCGGTCATAAAAGCGCGGTCACTTGCTCCCATGAATTGCTGCGCAAGCGTCTCTCGTAGTGGTAACATCTTTGGTGCAAGTAAATAAATGAAAAGATACCCAATTAATCCCATTACAATTGCAGGTGCAGTGATTTCAAACATCCCAAAAGGAGCCAATCCCATATCACGTGCCACCCCATCCACAAGTATATTGGTGGAGGTACCGATTAAAGTCATCATCCCACCGAGTATCGTCGCATACGATAAAGGAATTAAGAATCGAGAAGGCGATGATTGAATTTTAACGGCTACAGCAATTACTGCGGGCATCAGAACCATGACAACTGGCGTATTATTAATGAATGGCGATACTGCCAACGCAGTTAGCATGATCATTGCTAATAATTTTTTTTCATTTTCTCCCGCAACACTTGCGATCCACCCAGATAATTTAGCAACGCAACCTGTTTTCTCAAGTGCAGCGCTAATAATGAACAAAGTTGCAACCGTGATAGGAGCGCTGTTACTAAAAACACTTAGCACTTGCTTGCTATCTAGCAACCCTAAAATCATCAAAATTGAAACGGCGACAACAACGGCAATATCCGGTTTCACCCATTCTTTGATAAACGCAATAAACAAACCTAATATCGTTAAGCCAACAATAATTGGATCAATAAACTCTGAAGTCAAAAATCACCCCGTTTTTCTTTGCAGAAAATTACAAAAAACGTACATATAAGTTACAAAAACTTAACCATCACTGCATTATAGTTATTAAAATACCACGCTTAATTTGGATTGTAATTTGCGTTAGCTAAGATTACTAGCTGATTTTCATGAAATCACTTGCTCTTAGGAAAAAGCAAGGTATAGTATCTCAACGTAAAGCCACCAATACGAATAGGGGATTTAACTTATATTCTCATGTGGTGAAGTTATATTTTGATTCAGTTTCAAATGAACTGCCCTTCTATCGCCTATTCAATTTAACTAATTGCCATTTGGTGGCCCTTCACTATTCAACTTATTGAAATAACACTTAATTTTTTCTTCAATAAGAAATTTATAAAGGAATTATTTTATATGACAAAGAAAATCGCCCATATTGATGATGATCCCGATATTCGGGATACGGTAAAACGCGTCCTAACTATGCACGGGTATCAGGTTGATAGTGACCATACATCCAGTGATTTTATTCACTCGCTGGATGATTCCGAGAAAGTTCCTGATTTGGCCATACTCGATGTAATGGTCGAATCAATGGATGCTGGTTTAACGACTTATATTAAACTACATGACCGATTTCCTAACATGCATGCCATTTTTATGACTTCACTAGGAGATACGATCCTACCTTATTTTGAGAATAAATCGCAAGAATGGGTATGTATCCTGGAAAAACCAGTTCAACCAACAATATTGCTCAACATCATCCAGGATAGGCTTGGTAAAGCCAATTAATTACAAAAACAAATTTTTTCTAAATCGGAATCATCACTATGACAACAGCTAATTTTTCATGGAATCGATCCACACAGGAAATCACTTCGACAATTGAAAAAAAATTAGCGCATCAAAAATTAGGTGATGAGATCCTCATTAGTAATATCCGATTATTCATTATTTTTCGATGGGCAATTATTCTTGGTTTAATTTTGTTTCAAGTTATTTCCATCGTTGCTTCAGATACACTGACCCAACTCGGTATAAAAGACCAAGAAGATTGGCCACTTGCTGTAACAGTCATTCTGACAATTGCTAACATCGCCTACGCATATGCACTTGATTACTGTCAACCTTCAAAATATAACACGCCCAGTACCAACATCTGGGTGCAGATTATTATTGACTTACTCTGCTTATCTGTTGTTGTTCATTTCGTTGGAAGTACTGAAACACCGGCCCCATTCTTCTATATTCTCCACATTGCCTTAGCGTGTATATTTTTCTCAACACTCGAAAGTTTATTTGTAACAGCCATTGTTTCTGCGATGTATTCGATTCTATTGATCATAGAAAGCGGGATGTTTTTCCAAGTCCCTCAATCCATGTTGATAGATGCTCACTATTCAGGAGAGAAATTACATAAAGGCCATATCCTAGTTTGGATGGCAGCACTTAATACACTTTTCCTGACGGTTTGGTATGTTGTTTCACGCCTAGCTATCATTTTAAGGCAGCATGAGCAACATCTGCGCGAAGCTTATGAGCAAATCCATCAAGCGCAAATTGCTAAAGATCAATACGCTATGTTGATGACACACCAATTAAAAGCGCCGTTGGATGCGATTCGTAGCAAAATTAATTTAATCAACGGGGGGTATTGTGGTCCAGTCCCAACAGAGATAGCCGATGTATTAGAACGTATCGACAAGCGTGGTTCGAGTATGGCCAAACTTATTTTAGATGTGCTTCGTTTAGAAAGGTTAAAAACTGCAGGAAGGAATCTTGAAGCAATTGATTATGTTAGCATTTCATCGATTATTGATAAATGTGTGGAAAAATTAACGCCTGTGGCAAATGCAAGGCAAATAGAGCTGAAATTATCAGTAGAAGATTTCCG
>CAZIDT010000253.1:0-3023 GCA_964537855.1 uncultured Nitrosomonas sp. | reverse complement strand
GCACCTTAAAATACAACGATAAAGCTTCACCAATTTGTGAAGGCTTGATCTGAAATTCTTCAATTAATATCTCTTCAAGATCACAACCTTTTTCGCGTGCAGTCCTTGCGGCCATTTCAAGTTCAGCAGCTGAAATAATTGAATCCGAAATCAAGTAATCATATTTTGAACGAGCCAAGTATTGCTGTTTCTGTCTTTGTTTAAAAGCTACTGCCAGTATTTGGCAAATTTCACCTATACCCGCAACAATAATTTGTGAAAATGGTTTGTCCTCTTTGTTGTTAATAACTTGCACAATTCCAATGAGCTCATTATCACCCACATTGAGGATCGGAGCAGCTAGCATTTGCTTGGTTCGATAACCAGTTCGCTTATCAACTTCCTTTAAAAAGTGGAGTTGCGAGCTAAGTTTCATCAATTCACCACGATCATATACATCTGCTACATTAACAATCTTTTTATTCAAACCAGCAAAACCAGCGATACTCTGCTCAGTAATCGGTAATTTCAAGTCCTGGAACGAGTCCAATCCAGTTTTAACACGTGAAACGATGTAAGATTTATCCTCGCTAATTGTATAAATCGTCAGACGATCTGCATTAAATAATGTGCAAATATCTTTACTGACCTCAAGCATGATCTCATCAATATTGCTAGCAGAATTGATTCTTCCTGCAACTGCTTGCAAACGTTTAGAAAAATCTAATTGATAATTGATATCTAAATTCTGGCCAGATACTGGCTCTAGCGTAATCGGTTTGTTCATGGGTACTTTATCCAAATGCTAAAATTCAAAAGTCTGATTACTCATTAATCGGCGCGAATTAAATTGTCCCGCACATCTTTCAATTTCTTCCATCGTTAAATCAGCTTCGCCTTGTCGCAAATGAGTTATAAAAATTTCTGCATCTCGTTCTAATTTTTCCAACTCCTCGGCTAACATGCTAGGGCATAAATGTTTTGATCGAATTGCAATATCTTTCTTAGCATTACAAAATGCGACCTCAATAATTAGATATTTCAAGTTTTGAATCTTATTTACCTCTACCCATAACGCGTCATTCGTCGTGGTATCTCCTGTAAAAACCAAACTAGCGATACCTGAGTCCAAGCGAAATCCAACTGCGGGCACAACATGATTAGCGGGAAGCGGTGTAATCTTTCTTCCCTCTATATCAACCTCATTGCCAATTGTTAATGATTCATAAGTTAAGTAAGGACTCTCGCCATCGGGTATTTTGGTAAAATCGGGCCATATTTCCCAATTGAAAAGATGTTTCTGGATTGCTTCTAACGTAGGAGGTATCGCATGAACAATCAATGGGAATTCCCGCAAACAACCCACTGTGTCGATAAGAAAAGGAATGAGCGCGATATGGTCTAAGTGGGAATGGGTAACAAAAATATGCTTAATTTTTACCAATTCATCCAACGTCAAGTTACTAACACCTGTTCCCGCATCAATCAGTATGTCATCATCCAGCAACATCGATGTCGTACTTGAACCTTTGCCTATCCCGCCACTACAGCCTAATACTCTAAGCTTCAAAATATATCCCCTCCTTATCCGATTATTTAACCTGATTTGTAGATAATTGCTTTCGATAATAAGCAGGGAATTACATTGGATTCTAATTATTTGACTAACAGAACTGGAATATCAGATAAATGGATCAGCTTGCTAGCAATAGAACCCAGTAACATACCTGTTACCAAGCCTAATCCCCTTGGTCCAATAACGATTTGATCGCATTGCTGTGCTTGAGCAAATTGCATTATGGTTTCTGCCGGCTCTCCAACCGCAATATGATACTGATACGCAATCTTTGCTGTATCCAACAAATTACGTACTTGCATCAAATCCTTTAATCCCTCTTCTTGATGATATTGTTTGATATTTTCTTGACTAACAAACATTGAAATATCACCATGTAATGGATTCTGAACATTCAGCAAATGAATAGCTGGCAGTTCTTTATACCATTCTAGAATAGGAACAAATCGGGAAATTGCTTTACTACAAGCATCAGAACCGTCCACGGGTAACAGCATTTTTAACATGACATTTCCTCAAACGTTGTGTGTTTTTTCACAGAAAATAGAATCGTTAAACTGATTTGTTGTTATCGCCAGCTATATCCGTTAGCACCAGTGATTTTTTAACTGCTCTAGCTGCCAACCATTTTCCAGTGATAATCACGATCAGTGTGGTTACAATCGGTGCAACCCAATGAAGGTACGCCGCATTATCTTCTACCCAAACTTTTGTAACAGTATCCGTCGTTGACATATCACCCGCAATCCATCCCAGCAAGCCTGCCCCAATTACAATGGTTACAGGAAATCGAGTCATCAACTTCAAAACAAATTTACTTCCCCAAACAATAATGGGCACACTAACAAGCAATCCAAAAACAACAAGACCTATATCACCCTTTGCTGCGCCTGCAATACCAATCACATTATCTAAACTCATCACCGTATCGGCAATAATGATTGTTCTAATCGCCCCAAGCAAAGTTGTACCAGCATCGACTTGATGTCCATTATCAGAAGATTCTGGCATCAATAACTTAATACCAATCCATATCAATAATAATGCACCAATTAGTTTCAAATAAGGCAAAGTCAAAAGGTTGAGCGCAAAAAATACTAATATGACGCGTATGATAATCGCGCCAAAAACACCCCAGAAAATCCCTTGATTACGTTGCTTTTCTGGTAACTTGCGGCAAGCTAACGCAATAATTACCGCGTTATCTCCCCCTAGCACAATATCAATCGCAATGATTTGTAGTGCCGCGACCCAAAACTCGGGATCATTTATTGTCATCTGTAATTTCCTTCAGATTATTGTATGAATTTAAGAATTTCAGTTTTTAACTGCATTGCATCACGATATCCCAAGTCGATCAAAGCACTACAAAAAGAAGCTTCAAATAAAACATAACTTAACAACCCCGAACCACTGGCATTCATTGCGCCAACAGCTCGATAAAGATATCGCATCGTATGAGGAAGAT
>CAZIDT010000252.1:0-3029 GCA_964537855.1 uncultured Nitrosomonas sp. | reverse complement strand
CATGACTTTTCAAACGATTTGTGCGCTTTCCCCGCTTGACGGTCGCTACAACGCAAAAACTTCTAGCTTAAGGCCCTACTTCAGTGAGTTTGCTTTAATTCGATATCGAGTCATCATCGAAATTGAATGGCTTAAGGCTTTGGGTAACGAATCACTGATTAGCGAAGTTACTCCTTTCTCAGCAAGCACAATAGATGAATTGGAAAATCTGGTGAAAAATTTTTCGATCGCTGATGCAGAGGCTATTAAGGCAATCGAAACAACTACCAATCATGATGTAAAAGCTGTTGAATATTGGTTAAAAGAAACCTTTTCTCATTATTCAGAGATCGCAAATGTGCTTGAATTTATCCATTTCGCGTGCACTTCTGAAGATATTAATAACCTTTCACATGGTTTAATGCTTAAAAATAGCCGTGATGAAGTGATGGTCCCCATGCTTGACGTGCTTATCGATAAACTGCAAACAATGGCACATCAATTTGCCAGCGTACCGATGCTTAGTCGTACACATGGACAACCTGCTACTCCCACTACGATGGGTAAGGAAATGGCTAATGTTGCTCATCGGTTGAATTATGCGTGTGATCAGATAAAACGGATTGCTTTGTTGGGAAAAATCAACGGTGCTGTGGGAAACTATAATGCGCATACGGTTGTTTATCCAGACTTGGATTGGGAGAAGTTTGCTCAAAATTTTGTGGAAAAGCTAGGGTTGACATTTAATCCCTATACAACCCAGATAGAGCCGCATGATGCAATAGCAGAGTTATTTGATGCCTATGCGCGCGTGAACACAATTTTGCTTGATTTAAATCGTGATATCTGGGGTTATATTTCAGTAGGCTACTTTAAGCAGAAAACTAAGGAAAATGAGGTGGGTTCATCGACGATGCCGCATAAAGTGAATCCGATTGATTTTGAAAATTCTGAAGGAAATTTAGGTATTGCCAATGCGTTATTGAGACATTTGAGTGATAAATTACCCATATCACGCTGGCAAAGAGATTTAACGGATTCAACGGTATTGCGTAATATGGGTGTTGCGCTGGGCCATACATTGCTTGCTTATGATTCCTGTATTAAGGGATTAAACAAGCTTGAAATTAATCGCGAATCAATACAACAAGACTTGCAAGATGCTTGGGAAGTGCTAGCAGAGCCTGTGCAAATGGTGATGCGACGTTTTGGGATAAAAAATCCCTATGAGCGACTGAAAGCATTGACACGTGGGAAATCAGGAATATCCCAAGAAACTTTACATCAGTTTATACAAACGCTAGAGATTCCGCAGAAAGATAAACAGCAACTCCTGGAATTAACTCCTTCGAATTATATTGGATTGGCAGAGAAATTAGCGAAAGGTATTCATTGTTAATTTGAGAGAGTTGATAATTTTTTCAAAAAAGACTTGAAATCAGAAGAATGTACCCCACATAGTCTCAAAATTAGAACCGGAGAGGATATATGCAAGAATCGCACAATTCATCATCAACTGAACCAGAGCTGATCCCAGTTGGCACAGAAACTAATAGTGCCAGTAATGCCGGAGATGTGCTTACTTCCGAGTCGCTTATTGATTCAACGCCAAGCTTAGAGCAATTACTTAGGGATGCTGAGCTAAAAGCAGCCGAGCACCATGATGCATGGTTACGTGCCAAGGCTGATGCCGAGAATATTCGTAAACGCGCTCAAGTCGATATTGCAAATGCGCATAAATATGCAATTGAAAAATTTTCAGTTGAATTACTTGCTGTTATGGATAGTCTTGATGCTGCGTTGGCTGTAGAGAATATAACGTTAGAGAATTTTAGAAACGGTGTTGAATTGACGCATAAGCAGCTCACCAATATTTTCGATAAATTTAATATTAAAGCGATAAGTCCGGTAGGAGAGAAGTTTGATCCACATCAGCATCAAGCGATGTGTATGGTTGAGTCAGAACTTCCAGCGAATACCGTTACACAGGTCATGCAAAGAGGGTATATGCTGTTTGATCGAGTCATTCGTCCAGCCATGGTAGCTGTTTCAAAAAATAAAGAAGGCACTTGAAATTCTTTGACGAAACCCCATTTTTAAGCCTAATTTGAGGTAATTGATATTTTTATTAAAGGACTAAACCAGTATGGCAAAAATAATAGGAATCGATTTAGGAACGACTAACTCCTGTGTAGCGATTATGGAGAACGGTAAGCCTAAGGTGATCGAAAACTCGGAAGGGGCTCGGACAACACCATCGATTATCGCCTATACGGACGATAATGAAATTCTTGTTGGGGCATCAGCGAAACGGCAAGCTGTTACCAACCCTAAAAATACCTTGTTCGCGGTCAAACGGTTGATTGGCCGTCGCTTTGACGAAGATATGGTACAGCGTGATATCAAAATGGTACCTTATAGCATCGTTCGTGCAGATAATAGTGATGCATGGGTCGAAGTACGAGGAAGAAAAATAGCACCACCAGAAATTTCAGCGCAAGTTTTGATTAAAATGAAGAAAACTGCTGAAGATTATTTGGGTGAGTCGGTGTCTGAAGCAGTTATCACAGTTCCTGCGTATTTTAATGATTCACAACGGCAAGCAACGAAGGATGCTGGGCGAATTGCTGGCTTGGAGGTGAAACGCATTATCAATGAGCCAACTGCTGCTGCGCTAGCATTTGGTATGGATAAAAAAGAAGGTGATCGTAAAATTGCGGTCTACGATTTGGGCGGTGGGACTTTTGATATTTCTATCATTGAAATTGCTGAGATTGAAGGTGAACACCAATTCGAAGTATTGGCAACGAATGGAGACACTTTCCTAGGCGGTGAGGATTTTGACTCTCGAATTATTGAATATCTGGTTGATGAATTCAAAAAAGAAAGTGGCATTGATCTGAAAAAAGATATGTTAGCGTTGCAGCGACTTAAAGACGCAGCGGAAAAAGCTAAAATTGAACTATCATCAAGCCAGCAAACAGAAGTGAATTTGCCTTATATTACAGCAGATGCCAGTGGACCTAAGCATCTTGCGATTAAGATTACAC
>CAZIDT010000251.1:0-3072 GCA_964537855.1 uncultured Nitrosomonas sp. | reverse complement strand
CTTTTATTGATTTTGGGCTTAGTTGGAACTGGAATATTGAACTTTACGGTAATCTGCTTCAGATTACGGGTGGAAAAGAAAGAATACGCTATTACATTGATCATTATTCGCCCGAAATACCGAAAAATATCAACTTAACTGATTGGATTGCAGAATTACACAAGACCAAAACCAAATATTTCTTAAAATTACTATCGGAAGGAAAAATTCCATTACGTCCAGGGATTGCTAGGCTAATTCATGAGCTACGCAACCGCAATGTCAGAATGGCCATTGCCACAACCACAACCCCAGAAAATGTTTTTGTATTATTAAAATCAACCCTAGGTGAAGATTCTCCAAGCTGGTTTGATATCATCGGTGCTGGTGATGTTGTTCCTTATAAGAAACCTGCCCCTGATATTTATCACTGGGTTCTTAATAAACTTAGACTGCCACCTAATGAATGTATCGCTATTGAAGATTCAGAAAATGGACTTAAAGCGTCACTGGCAGCCAATATCAGCACAATTATTACAACGAGCGAATATACTCATGCTCAAAACTTCAATGGTGCAGTAATGGTTCTAACGAATTTAGGAGAGGCCAATGACCCAGCAGTTATTCTTGCTAGTTCATATCCTCCTGAATTCAAAACCTCACTAATCGATGTATCTTTTTTAGAAACAATTACCAATCAGCGTAAGCCGTAATTTTTGATAATCCTCAGCCTTCTCTTAACCAAGTCGTACCAAGAGCAAGAAAGAAAAATTATTTTAGATAAATGATTAGTTCACAAAGAAAAGCACATAACAAATATTACTTGAACAATCAGTGCCCTGATTGTGGTAGTAGTCGCATTCACCGATCTAGATTAAGGCCCGGTGAACGTTCACCTTCTAATTGGAATCTTATGCCAATAAGATGTCGTGATTGTAAAGCTCGTTTCTGGATCAAGAATCGTGATGCTTATATTGTTGCAACTGTTGTTTCAATGTGTAGTTTGCTTTTAATCGCATTTATTTGGGTGATTCTTTCACTGGATGAAATACCAAATGGGAAACAATTTGATAAGCAATTGGTTTCAAATCAATTCCCCACAAACAATTTTTCCAACGATCCACCCTTGGACAATTCTCAAGTAACTATCGAAGAAACTAGCGTTCAGCAGGCTGATAGAACCAATCAATCTGCACCAGCAGCTCAACATACCTCTGATGATGCCCATCATTATATGGTTAATCTTTTTCTGAATAGGGCTAATGAAGGTAGTGCAGAAGCTCAGCACCAACTTGGCCAGCTTTATTTAACTGGAAATGGAACATTGCAAGATTTTGAAGAGGCCGTGAAATGGTTTACTTTAGCTGCAAATCAGAATTATGCACCTGCTCAATATGAATTAGGCTTACTCTACCATACCGGTCAGGGTGTCGATATTGATCATCAAAAAAGCTACATGTGGCTAAATTTGTCAACAGCTGGGGGGTTTGAGCAAGCTATCCTCGCTCGTGATAAAGTAGCTCGGTCTTTGAACCCCGCCCAGCTTGTTCAAGCTCAGAAAGCAGCTAAAGAATGGCTAAACTTGAGGAATAATAAAGAATAATCGATCTTCTAATAGATACCGCCGCAGCTTGCGGCGGGGTATTGAACTTGGACTCAAAGAGATTAAATTGATTTAACCATATCTTCAACAACTTTCTTCGCATCGCCAAATACCATCATCGTTTTATCCATATAGAATAAATCGTTATCTAGCCCTGCATAACCTGCCGCCATGCTACGTTTCACTACAATAACTGTGCGAGCCTTATGTGCCTCCAGAATAGGCATCCCATATATCGGACTTCCTGGCACATTTGCTGCAGGGTTAACCACATCATTTGCGCCCAAAACTAAAACAACATCCGTATTTGAAAAATCGCTATTAATTTCTTCCATTTCCTGAACTTGCTCATAAGGAATTTCAGCCTCAGCCAATAGAACATTCATGTGACCAGGCATTCTACCTGCCACAGGATGTATAGCAAAACGCGCATTCACACCCTTTTTATGAAGGGCTTCAGCTAATTCCTTGACAGAATGTTGAGCACGTGCCACAGCTAAACCATAACCTGGAATAATAATGACACTATCAGCATTACTCATCAGAAAAGCTGCATCCTCTGCACTACCACTGCGATAGGTCTTTTGAGTACCATCACTTGCAGCCTGGCTAGCTCCATCCCCACCGAAGCCACCTAGTATAACGGAAAGAAAAGGCCGATTCATGGCCTTACACATAATGTAGGAAAGAATAGCACCTGAGCTACCAACCAGTGATCCTGCGATTATCAACATCGGATTACCTAACGAAAATCCGATCCCAGCTGCCGCCCATCCTGAGTATGAATTCAACATCGATATTACGACAGGCATATCAGCACCACCGATTGGGATAATGATAAGAAACCCAAGTACGAAAGCAATTGCGGTCATCGCAATGAATGCTGTCCAGTTAGTTGTTTCGCTAAAAAAGAACCACAATCCAAAGCCAACCATCACGATAGCAAGCAGCAAATTAATCGCGTGTTGCCCCGAAAAAATTACAGGCGCTCCACTCATCTTGCCAGATAATTTCAAAAAAGCGATAACTGAACCTGACCAGGTCATTGCACCGATAAAAGTACCGAGGAAAAGCTCTAATTTACTTCCTGTCGGTAATATCTCAGGCAAACCAAACGACACAGGATTATTGACTGCAGCGATAGCAATAAATACTGCTGCCAGACCAACCAATGAATGCATAAATGCTACTAACTCAGGCATTGCAGTCATCTGAACACGATTCGCAACGATAGAACCGATAATACCGCCAATTGCTATACAACCCAGTATCAACATCCAATTTTGGGTAATCGTCAAAGTTGTTGCGACAGCAATCGCCATCCCCACCATCCCGAACAAGTTACCCCGGCGGGACGACAGAGGTGAACTTAACCCTTTTAAGGCTAAAATGAAAAATACTGCCGCAACGAGATAAGCTAGAGCAATTAAATTAGCTGACATTTATGCGTTCCCTTTCTTATCTTTTTTTCTAAACATTTCCAACATACG
>CAZIDT010000250.1:0-3088 GCA_964537855.1 uncultured Nitrosomonas sp. | reverse complement strand
AATTGCAAGAGTAGTAGCCCCCCGTTTCTGGGCTGGTGTAATATCAATGCCGCTGTTGGCTGCTATGTTCACGGTAATGGGGATATTCGGCGGATACTTGGTCACCGTTGTTTTTATCGGGGTTGATAATGGATCATTTTGGTCACAAATGCAGAATAACGTTGATTTTCGTTATGATATTGTAAATGGTGTGATAAAAAGCTGTTTCTTTGGTGTTGCGGTTACTGCGATAGCTGTTTTTGAGGGTTTTGATGCGCCACCTACCGCTGAGGGTGTTTCAGGTGCGACAACTCGGACTGTAGTGACTTCTTCATTGGTAATTCTTGGATTGGATTTTGTATTAACTTCATTTATGTTTAGAGGAGTAAGTTAATGTCACGAACAGTAATGGATTTCTGGGTTGGGCTGTTCGTTATGGCCGGTATTGGGGCGTTGTTGATTCTGGGGCTAAAGGTAGGGAATTTGACGAGCTATAATGCGGGAGAAGTATATAATTTAACAGGAAATTTTGAAAATATTGGTGGCCTAAAAATTCGAGCACCTGTGAAAAGCGCGGGTGTTGTTGTGGGACGTGTGCTGGATATTCGATTTAGTCTAGAAACCTATGACGCAGTTGTTACAATGGGGATTAACAGTGCATATCAATTTCCAAAAGATACCTTTGCTAGTATTTTGACATCTGGATTGCTGGGAGAACAGTATATTGGTTTGTCACCGGGTGGTGATGACGTGATGCTTACGGATGGCGATAAAATTATGAAAACAAATTCAGCCATGGTGCTAGAAGAGATGATAGGACGTTTTTTGTTTGATAAAGCTTCTGAGAATTAATACACTTATCATGATAACCCTAAGGATTGAGATAAATTATGAAAAAAATGATTAATACATTGATTTCTTTAATGCTGCTATGTATAGCTATATCAGGATGGTCAAAAGATACAGCACCTGATTTGTTGGTTAAAAATACAGTTGATGAAGTGATCGCTATTATCAAACAAGATAATGGAATAAAAAAAGGTGAAAAAGATCGTATCCTTGATTTGGTAGAAAATAAAATACTACCGCATTTCAATTTTACTAGGATGACTCAACTTGCGATGGGGAAAAACTGGTCAAAGGTAGAGCCTCAACAACAGAAGGAATTAGTCAATGAGTTCCAAACATTGTTAGTCAGAACTTATTCCAACGCATTAACCAATTATCGCGATGAAGTAATAGAGGTTAATCCGTTGTCTCCCCAATCTGATCCAAAGAATACCACGGTTAAGACTGTTGTGATTCAAGGAAGGGGCAAGGAACCTGTTCCAATTGATTATAGTATGGAAAAAACTGATAGTGGGTGGAAAGTATTCGATGTGACAGTTGCGGGGGTGAGTTTAGTGACAAATTATCGCAGTACCTTTAATAGCCAGATAAAAAAAGGCGGAGTTAATGGATTGATAGAATCCCTTGCAAAGAAGAATAAATCATTAGAAGGGCAGTAATGAGCAAGTAAGTTAAATTCAAATTAACTCGAATAAATTTGATCGGTGATGACAATCTATTTAGATGGAAATAAGGTTGCTATTAAGGGTCCAATTACGTTTAATAATGTTGTTGAACTAACCCAACGAGGAATTGGCTTGATCGATAGCTATTGTCAAATTATCGATTTAAATGAAGTCACCGAAGTTGATTCATCAGCTGTGAGTATGTTACTTGAATGGTTGCGGATAGCAAAAATGCGGAAGATTGATCTCCATCTTGTCCATTTTCCCGAGAATTTAAACAGTCTACTCAAATTGTATGGTTTGAGTGGAATAATTTTACCCACCAAATAAGTTATTTCCCAATCACAGTTTTTTTGTTTAGGTTTGGTCAAAGTAGATCAGCTTTTTGTTTTGGCTTTTAGATGATTCCAGCAATCGAGATTCAGAGACTGAACAAATCCTTTGGTAATTTGGTTGCGCTGGAGAATATTCAATTTTCAATTAATCAAGGAGAGTTTTTTGCACTATTAGGGCCTAATGGTGCTGGTAAAACAACATTGATAAGTATCGTGGCAGGATTGATGCTAGCAAATAGTGGTCAAGTTAAAGTAATGGGACACGATGTTGTGACTAACTATTCAAAGGCACGAAGTATGCTCGGTGTGGTTCCTCAGGAGTTGGTTTTTGATCCTTTTTTTACCGTACGTGAGACACTGGTTTTTCAATCGGGATATTTTGGCATCAAGAAAAATAAGGCTTGGATTGATGAAATATTGGACCGACTTGATCTTGCTGATAAGGCGGATACTAACATGCGAGCACTTTCTGGGGGTATGAAACGAAGGGTGTTAGTAGCTCAAGCGTTGGTTCATAAGCCCCCGGTGATTATACTTGATGAACCAACCGCCGGTGTGGATGTTGAGCTTAGGCAAGCATTATGGTCTTTTATTAGACAGCTAAATCATGATGGACATACAATTGTGTTGACAACTCATTACTTAGAAGAAGCTGAAGCATTATGCCAACATGTAGCGATGCTAAAGAATGGAAAAGTTATTGTTCTAGATAGTATTCGCGATTTGATTAACAAAATTCGTGATATTTCCTTTCAGCTTCGATTGGCTTGTGAGGAGCTGCCAATGCAATTAATTAAGTGGTCATCGATAAAACAGGAGGATTGCTACATTTTTAAAATTCAAGATTATTGGGAAATTTCAGAAATTCTTACTATTTTGCGACAAGAAGAAATTGAAGTGCTAGAAATGAAGCTTCGAGAGCCTGATTTAGAAGAGGTTTTTGTAAGGGTTATGGGTGGCAAAGCATTTGAAGGAATATGACTGGTTTTTTTACTTTATTTCATAAAGAACTTCTGAGATTCTGGAAGGTAAGTTTTCAAACAATTTTGGCACCTATCGTATCAACTTTGCTTTATTTGTTGATTTTCTCACATATATTAGAATCGCGTATTCAAGTTTATCCGGGTATTTCTTATACTCAGTTTTTGATCCCTGGGTTAATAATTATGGCTATCTTGCAAAATGCTTTTGCCAATTCATCATCGAGCCTAATTCAGTCAAAAATTTCTGGCAATATCATTTTTGTGCTGCTATCCCCGC
>CAZIDT010000249.1:0-3093 GCA_964537855.1 uncultured Nitrosomonas sp. | reverse complement strand
CTAGCAAATGTTCCGACAACGTTAGTAGGCGCTCCAGATAATCCGCGCGGCGTTACAATTAGTCAGTTCACCGTTTCGGCAGCCCCTAAAATCAAATTCTTGGAAGGTAGCGATTTCCGACCCTGGATTATTCCTGCTGGTTTTGCAGTGCATGTCGTGAGCCCAACTACCGAGTCAGTTACGTATTTAGCGCCAGGTATGATGTTTGGCGCAGGGTTTGATTATCGCATCTGGAAAGAATTTTTCTTAGGAGCTGATGCGCGTTATCACGAAACCTTTGGTAAAACGGATGGTGTGAATGTGAGTGGTTTAACTGCAGGCGCATATCTCGGGATTGGATTCTAAGTATAAGCAGATTTTCTTAAGTTTTCATATAGGTTAATTAATCGATAAATAAAAATATAAGATTGAATTATCTGTTGTTGTTAGTTGTTGTTAGTTGGTGTAGTAGTTAGTGAAAGTGTAAGTTAGTTGTATTTTTCTTCTCTTGTTTCTAGCAGGGTCATTGTGACAAGCTGTGATTTTGTGACGAAGCCTTTGCACCTTACTTGCTAAAGTAAGGTGCTTTTTTTTGCCCTCATTGCAGCCAATCAATTCTGTGTCCCCGCTTTGGCCAAAATGCGATCGAGTAAGCGTATGCTGAGAACCCGCTTAAGAAAACCAAACAAATAGGTGGGAAACGTCACATAGTAACGAGGTTCAGGTACTTTTGCTTCTAGTGCTTCGATGACGCGCCTTGCCACCGCTTCGGGTGGTTGTGTAAATGGAACCGCTGGCCCTGGTTTATTTAATCGACTGAGCACTGCCTGATATTTGTCGCAATGCACACTTTGTTCGACCAGGATAAATTTTTGCAATGCCTTTAGAGCATTCGCCCGAAATTGTGTCGAAATAGGCCCTGGCTCGATTAAACACACATAAATTTGGGTACCCATTAATTCCAGTCGCAGCGTATCGGTTAATCCTTCAATCGCAAACTTGGAAGCGTTATAAGCGCCACGAAATGGCATGGCCGCAAAGCCAAGTACTGAGCTATTTTGGATGATGCGCCCATAACCCTGCTTGCGCATGATCGGTAATGCCAGATTGGTCAATTCCAACCAACCCATCACATTTGTTTCAAACTGCGCTCGTAATGCAGCTCGGCTTAAATCTTCGACAGCCCCAGGGATGCCATACGCGC
This sequence comes from uncultured Nitrosomonas sp., assembly GCA_964537855.1. Taxonomy (GTDB): domain Bacteria; phylum Pseudomonadota; class Gammaproteobacteria; order Burkholderiales; family Nitrosomonadaceae; genus Nitrosomonas. Next base: position 1,910 of record CAZIDT010000249.1, on the reverse strand, counting down.
CATTATTAAATAACGCAAATAATTGCTGATTGGTACGCTGCATAATTTCTGCAAATGCTTGCTGAATGGAACTGGAATCATCTAAATCAAGCTGTAAGCTTTCAAAACCTTCCGTTTGCAACATTGCTACACTTTCAGCGCGACGTGCTGTCGCAAAAACACGGTAGCCGCGTTCACGAAGCATATGGGCTGTAGTGTAGCCAATCCCTGTTGAACAGCCTGTTATCAATACCACTTTATTCATTTCACCCACCTCATTCATTAACGCATTCACGATTTCTTTATACCCTTACCCCTAAGATGGGCATCGCTCAGTTTTTAGTTGCAATATCATCATAGCATCACGTTGTTCTTGGAAGAACATTGGATGCAACAAAGCTCGTAGTTTGCTGCTGAAGTAACTGGGCTTCTGATCCATTCCAGAAATCAATATCATGATTAACGATGCTTCTGTTGAGTTGAAGAAATGATCAGGATTAAGTTAGTAACAATGTAAACCAAAAATAAACAAAGGAGAAAAAATGCAGCAATCCTGTCACAACCAGAAATTTAATATTTATGTGTTAGCAATCAGTATAGTGTTCGCTTTTGGTCTAACGCTGGTTACTCCGCCAGCAGCTGCCCATGATCGAGCTAAGGCATTAGAACAAGAGGTTCTAGAGCTAAAAAAGCGACTAATCTCGATCCAAGATGAATTAAGCCAGATTCGGAATGATTCATCACGAGTTGAACAACAAGTGATTGAAAATAAACAGGCCATTAAAGAAGAAAGAATAATTGTTCAACAAAAAATAGAAGAAGAAAAAGAAGTAATCAAGAAAGCCATTCTGGAAGAATCGCCACGCCATATGATCTTCTTCCGAGGAGGTTGGGCACGGCAAGATCATCATCACAATGGTATCTCAGTGCAAAGTAACGTCGCACCGGTTGGGGCTCAGCAACAAGCACCCCTAAATGCTTGGTATGTTGGCGCTGGATTTGATTTTGGGTTAACCAAAAACACTTGGGGACTTATCCCAAAAACCGAAATCATCGCCGAATTGATGTTTGAATATAAGCAATTTGGAACGGTATTGGGTAATGCCTTGGCAAATGAGCCAACTCAACTTGCTGGCGGTGAGTTTAATCCACGCCATGTAACATCCAGCACTGTAACGGTATCCGCAGCACCCAAGATCAAGTTCTTAGAAGGCTACCGATTAAGACCATGGATCATTCCAGCTGGTTTAGCGATTCATATCATCAGCCCTCCTTCTGAAACCATCACGTTCTTCCAGCCAGCAGTCATGTTTGCCGCAGGTGCAGATTACAAACTATGGAAAAATATGGTGCTGGGCGTTGACGCACGCTACCATTTGATGGGCGGTCACTTGGATGGTCTCCGCTTAAGTGGTTTAACACTGGGTGGTTATCTCGGGATTGGTTTCTAATATCAAGGATAACTTACGTGCTATCCCTTTTTTATTAGTGGGGATAGCACTTCTATTTTATAAAGCTGACTTGACATTAAACAGACCTACACCCTAGCATCGCACTGTAATGATCTTAATACCATGTGATGTCAAAATTATTGTTTAAACTTAGAAATGTCCCAGATGATGAAGCAGATGATGTGCGTAAACTGCTGGTAGATCACCAGATTGATTATTATGAAACCACTGCGGGAAATTGGAGTATCTCGATGCCTGCAATTTGGGTCACTCATGATGAACAATTCGATGAAGCAAAACATCTATTTGACGCTTACCAAACACAACGTGCTTTGACCATGCGGGCCGAATATGCTCGATTAAAACAAGAAGGCAAACATGAAACTTTGCTTGGCAGAATAAAAGAAAATCCACTGCTATACCTCATTTATACCTTAGCTGTCATACTACTACTTTACTTGCCTTATAAACTCGTTCTTG
>CAZIDT010000248.1:0-3151 GCA_964537855.1 uncultured Nitrosomonas sp. | reverse complement strand
CTTCGATTGTGTTACTTAATAACATGGTAATGGTCATGGGACCGACACCCCCTGGAACAGGCGTAATATAACCCACTTTTTCTTTAACTGATGCAAAATCGACATCGCCACAAAGACGACCATCAGCTAAACGGTTGATTCCTACATCGATGATAACTGATCCAGGACGAACCATCGCTGCAGTAATCATTTGAGGTCTTCCGGTTGCAACGACTAATATATTGGCACTTTGGGTATATTGGGATAAATTCTGCGTTTTAGATGTACAAATCGTAACCGTCGCACCCTTCTCTAGTAGCATATAGGCCATTGGTTTTCCAACGATATTACTTCTACCCACTACAACTGCATGCTGCCCTTCAATGGCTAAATTAAATTCCTGCAATAGCATCATTACACCATAAGGTGTACAAGGATAGAATCGTGCATTACCCGTTGATAATGCACCTACATTGCAAGGATGAAATCCATCTACATCTTTCTCGATCGCAATCGATGCGATAATTTTTTGGGTATCAAAATGAGAAGGTAATGGAAGCTGTATCAGGATACCATGTATCTTAGGATCATGATTTAACGCATGAATATGCTCAAGTACAGTCGCTTGTGATGTATCTCCAGGAAATTGATACACCTCAGAATGAATTCCCGTTTCTTTACATGCTTTGGCTTTATTACGCACATAAATACCGGATGCCGGATTATCTCCAACTAAGATAACTGCAAGACCAGGCTGCAACCCTAATTGCGCAAGTTTTTCAGAACGTTGCTTGAGTGCACCCCGAACTTTATTGGCAATTGCTTTACCATCGATGATCAATGCACTCATAATTTTTTAAGACAATCACTACTAATTGTCTTTAAGAACGTTCACCCTGTTTAATTTTGTTGCGATACATTAGTAAACCGATTAAAAATGTAGGTAAGATAAATAAACACGCGGCCACTAATCCCGTTGCTAAAATCGCAAGCTCACTACTTTCCGGTATAAAAATTGTGACAAACCATACTGCCGCCATTCCAACCAGCAATCCACCCAATAAGATAATTTTTTTACCTCGATCATAAGATCGCCATAATGCACCTGAAACTCGCGGCTCATTAACATAATGATCAAAAATTTCAGATAAACTTTCGTCATCCGGTTTAGACTCGTATCCAATATGGATAGCTAAAGCTTCATCACCATCTTTAAGGTTTGACATTTCTTTAATGAAGGCAATTTGTTTTTCGGCACGTTTAGGCTTGGCTCCATCCTTGATCATCATCGTATGCAGTGTTGCAAAAGCCTTTTCACGTGCGATGTCAGGTGCCATCTGTTGCTGTTTCTCATAAAATTGCCACATTACCCCAACAAGGTAGAGCTGAATCGTCATGAATTTAAATTCAGGCGCAAAATCATATTTTTTACTTTTAATCTGATCCAACTGCTCATTCAAAATCGCTTTTGTGTGCTGGATACAATTATTAAAGAGATCAGTTTCATCTCCACTTTTTGCTTGATTTACTTGATTATTATCCATTAATGCAACCTTTAATTTATCTTAGCCGATTATTTAATGCGCACTATTATATACTTGCAAGCGATGTAAATCACATTACTGTCTAGTTAAGTCATGATGAGCGGTTGATAACCCATGTGAAGTGACCATTATGAGAAAATATCCCGTTACAAATTATTGAGCTAGCTTTAATAAATCACTCGCATAAAATCACCCTATCCTCGATATAATTTACGTTTCACTTAAATCTCTTTTGCTTATGATTGCCTCTAAACAAAACAATTTTAAAGTTCACTTCACTGAGTTACTCTACCAAGCAACTGAGAAGCTGTTACCGCCCAACTGTGAAATATTCATAGAACTGGCACGCCCTAAACAAGTAGAACACGGCGACTATTCCAGCAATATCGCTTTGCAATTAGCTCGATTCTTGCATAAAAACCCTAAGGAAATCGCCCAATCGCTGCTTCAATTACTTCCCGATTCGCCTTTTCTAGAAAAAGCAGAAGTTGCAGGAAATGGTTTTATCAATTTATTTCTCAAAAAATCTGCAAAGCAACAATTTCTATTACAGGTATTACAGCAAGGCCGTTCTTTTGGAACTACCGATGTTAGGAAAGGAGAGCAAATTCAGGTTGAATTTGTTTCAGCGAATCCAACAGGGCCATTACATGTTGGTCACGGAAGAGGCGCTGCATATGGTGCTAGCCTAGCAAATATATTACGCGCAACCGGTTATTCAGTCACTCGTGAATACTATGTGAATGATGCGGGAAGGCAGATGGATATTCTTACGTTATCAACTTGGTTACGTTATCTCGATCTTTGTGGTGTATCCGTTCCATTTCCTGGTAATGCTTACCAAGGCGAGTATGTCATCGATATGGCCAAGCTTATAAAAGAAGCACATGGCGATCGTTACGTGTATCAACCACATGCATTAATAGCACTCGCTACCCCAACTAACGAACCATCTGCATCGAGCGAAGATGAACATTTAGATAAATTGATTCAGGCAGCAAAGAAAATCCTCAGTGAAGATTATGCTTATATTCATCAGTTTGTATTGATTGAACAGCTAGGGGACTGTCGTAATGATTTAATGGAATTTGGTGTTGAATTTGATACGTGGTTCTCTGAGCAGTCACTTTTTGATAACGGGTTAATCGCAAAAGCAATCACCATGCTCGAGAAAAATCACATGATTTATCAACAAGATGGAGCGCTCTGGTTTCGCTCAACTCGATTTGGTGATGAGAAAGATCGTGTCGTTCAGCGTGAGAATGGGCTATACACTTATTTCGCTTCCGATATCGCTTATCATCTTAATAAATTTGAGCGTGGTTTCTCTCACATTATCAATGTCTGGGGCGCAGATCACCATGGTTATATACCACGAATCAAAGGAGCGATGCAGGCATTATCTCTTGACCCCAAGAAACTGGAAATTGCATTAGTACAATTTGCTGTGCTTTATCGAGATGGCAAAAAAGCATCCATGTCTACCCGTTCTGGAGAATTTGTCACCCTAAGAGAATTACGTAAGGAGGTCGGCAACGATGCAGCACGATTCTTTTACGTATTACGGAAAAGCGATCAGCATTTAGATTTTGATTTGGACCTCGCAAAATCTCAATCGAATGATAACC
>CAZIDT010000247.1:0-3158 GCA_964537855.1 uncultured Nitrosomonas sp. | reverse complement strand
CTATCAAAACGCCCAATTTATGACGCAGTACAATCACTATATCCCTCGTCATCAGCGCGTCGAAGAGCTTGCTTTGAAGTTAGATGAAGCCAATAAAATGCACCCTTGCCAACTTAAATCAATTGACTGGTTAATCGTGAAAAAGAAAACGAACCAGCCTATTGGAATTGCGAATTTGGTTGGAATTGAATTTGCTCACCGTCGAGCTGAGTTTCTTATTGGCTTACCTGATACAAGTGATCATGCAAAAGGCTTAGGGTTGGAAGCTACATTACTCGTACTTGATTTTGCCTTTAATAAAATAAACTTAAATAAACTCACTTCAATTATTTATGAAGATAATACGCCATCACAACAAAATTCATTGGCACTCGGCTTTGTCCAAGAAAGTGTATTGCGTGATCATATCTTTGATCCCATAAGTGGAAAATTTATTAATATTTTGGGAAATGGGATGACGGTCAAAAATTTTCGTAACAACCCACGTATTGCCAAATTATCTAATAGGGTTCTAGGTAGGAATATCACTCTTGCCCTCTAATAAAATCCTGTTCACGCCACTCATCTTTAAGGCTAACCGACTAGAATCTTAGCTAATTAAGCAGAAGCTATAGGAAAATTACTGGGATTATGAAGATCAGTTTGATTTGAAGATACTGCAGTGTCTTTAACGAGTAGTGCCAGTTTTATTCGATCGGTAATTGCTAATTTACGAAAAATTTCTGTCAGATGAGCCTTCACAGTTCGCTCAGTTATATCGAGTCTTCTCGCAATCTGTTTATTACTCTCACCACGACCAACCAAAATAGCGATTTCATATTCTCGCTTCGTTAAATTTTCAAGCAGATTATTAACAGCGCGTTCTATATGTTTCTTCTCTTTTGTGGTAACGACCAGCTCATCCAACATATGATGAACTAATTTGCGCCGGATCCATAATTCTCCTTGCCAAACTGCTTTAACAACTCGTTTTATTTCTCCAGGTTCAATCGAATCTCGACAACATCCTCTTATTCCTGATTTAAATAATTTCCATTCCATTTCATCAGAAATACCGGGGCTTGATACAATAATTTGAGTCTTAGGGCTTAATACAAGCAAATTCTCTACTTTCTTAAAGCTATCATTACCTAAGAAATCATGGTCTATAAGAAGTATTGGTGGCTTTCTTCTTGCTAATTCATGGTTCAGTAATTCATGATCATTGATGCAAAGAATGGATGAAACATCTGCTAAGCTTCTTCTCCAATCATCCAGCATTTCTTCATATGAGCTTGCAAGCAATATCACAATTCACTCCCTTGAGTTAAACTAAGTTTAGAATGTCAATATTAACGACATTCTGATCAGTGGCTTAATTCGATCAGGTAATTAAATCAGCCTCTAATTCTATTATTTTCAAAATAGAGATGAAGTGAAGGATCACTCCTATAATTTCTAGATTCAGCGACTATTAGGCTATTACTTTGTAAGAGAATATTTAAATGACTCAATCAGTTCGACGCTTCTACCGGGCATTACAAATTTCCAGTATGTATCGAGTATTGCTGGGGTTGGTAGTTTTACTTATCGGTTCGTCTATTTCGTACGCAGAAGATATACCAGAATCAGAGACCATAATTGCCCATTTCGAGGAAAAACAAAGCAACACTCGAAATCTTAACGAAAATATCGCTGTGACAATCTATGCGAATGGTTACGTAAAAGTATATCGTCCCAGTTATTATAAAAAATCAGGGATTTTTTCTGGGCATCTCGATCAGATCGCGCTGAATCAATTGTGGCATCACTTAACTACCCCGAGTCTACTCAATTTCAATGAAGCTGAGATTCGACATCGTCTGGAAATTGCTAAAATTCAGCAGAAGCAAAGCACATTATCGTTACAACGTATTTCAGATGCACCTACCACCATCATAGAAATTTATCCCAGTCGATATATACCATCCTCCAATACTGATCAGAGCAATTGGAATAGCAAAAAGCAAATCACCTGGTATGCGCTACAATGGACAGCAGAAAATTTTCCAGAACTGGAAGAATTGCACGAATTAATTGAAATTAGATCATTATTTGAGAATATTCTAGAACATTCTGAGCTAAAACCACTTAATTGATTCTTTTTATCAGTAACCATTGAAACGCATAATGAAGGTTATCAACACGATCATTTTACTGATATTTACCTATGGGTTGATGCCAAACACCATCGCTGGTACTTTTTTATTTGCTGAAGACAATGAAACGGCAGACGTCATTACCCACCCCCAAGGTTATCTTGGTCAAGGAACAGATCTAATTGTTACAGTTGGCATTTCACCTTCTTCGCTTCATGGCACTGAAATAGTCCTACCGATTCAAAATGCGATTAACACTTGGAACCAATTAGTCCCCACACTGGGCAACATCACTAACGATGAAAAAATTCCATTCAATCATTTCGATTTCGAGTCTGTGGCGCTCCATGAGTTAGGGCATTGCCTGGGCCTAGCGCACCCCAATTTATCCTCTGAGTCAGGGCTCTCTGGAGAGAATCGAAACTATACACAATCTACTCGCGGAGGAAATAATCGATACGATCTTAATAGTGGTAACGATGGTATCGCAGGCTCACATGATGATTTGCGAGGTGATGACATCAACCTGCATTGGTTCAGAAGAAAAAATAATAACCCTTTCACCATTGCAGAAAAAATTGATGTTACAACTTATAGTCGAAATTTAGCTGATCTACCAGTCGGGCATACCTTTGCTGCCAATGGCGATCGGACTGTAGCGAATCTACTGGGTTACCAAAATACTGAAGCCGTCATGCAACAAGGCATTATTGCCGGGGAAGCCCAACGAACCCTTACAGCTGACGATGTTGCCACATTAAAACTTGCCATGAGCGGATTAGACAGGTTGGCTGGCACATCGGATGACTATAATTTAACTTTAGAATTTGTTGGATTTACAGATAATGCAGATATCGTGGTTAGCTTCAATAACAGCCGCTCATCTTTTGCAGTCTGTGAAACACGCGCTGAGCAACTTAATTCGAAACATTTTGTGATTACAAGAGGAAGAATCTATTTTAATACGAATGTGCAATGGCACTTCAACGATATACCCTCCCCTAATCCTCCCAAACAATCGTATCCGACCCCCACGATTGC
>CAZIDT010000246.1:0-3171 GCA_964537855.1 uncultured Nitrosomonas sp. | reverse complement strand
TACAAATCAGCTGCTCTACCAACTGAGCTATGCCGGCTATGGAAGTAAATTAAAATAAATTGCGAGAACAGCTACTCTGGCCACTCTTCAACAAGAGTACTGTGCTTTTAAGCTATTAGCGATAAACCACTTAATTCGCGCAAGCATTCTACCTGAATATCAGGTACAAATAAATAAGCGATTCAACAAAAGAAAATTAATCAGTATCGGATACGGTAATAGCACTGAGCACCCGAACATGAGCCGTAACACTCCTGGCTAAAGCATCTAAGTCATATCCACCTTCCAGTACTGAAACAATGCGTTTTTCTGCATATCTTTCTGCGATAGCCATAATTTGCTCGGTGACCCAAATATAATCCGCTTCCACCAAGTTTAGATTGGCCATCTCATCTTCGCGATGTGCATCAAAACCTGCAGAAATATAAATCATCTCGGGCTTAAATCTTTCTAACGCTGGAATCCAGTGTTCTAATACCGCTGCACGAAACGCTTGGCCTGCTGCGCCAGCAGTAAGCGGTGTATTGATGATATGATCGCTTCCACTCTTTGTGCCACTATAAGGATAGAAGGGGTGCTGGAAAGTTGAACAAAACAGGACTCTAGCGTCGTGCTCAAAAATTGCTTCGGTACCGTTTCCATGATGAACATCAAAATCCAGAATAGCAACTCGATCTAGCCCATGCAAAGCCAAAGCATGCGCGGCACCCACTGCAATATTGTTAAAAAAGCAAAAACCCATTGCCTCATCGGGTGTTGCATGATGGCCAGGCGGACGTACATTACAAAATACATTTTCTACCCGGCCAGAAATAACCAAATCCGTAGCAAGAACTACAGCACCGGCAGCATACTTGGCCGCTTCCAGTGTATAAGGATTCATCAATGTATCGGAATCGATACTGATTAATCCATGCTGCGGTGCAACAGTTTCAATCGCGTGAAGATAGTGCGCTGAATGAACGCGTGCTAACTGCTCATGAGTCGCTTGCGGTGCTTCATGGTATTGCAGTAAAGGAAAAATACCTTCTACACGCAATTCCTGTTCAATTACTTTTAATCGCTCAGGCGACTCAGGATGACCATAACCCATGTCATGCTTCAAACAAATTGGGTGACTAATGTAAGCAGTTTTCATGCAAGCGGCTATTTTTCTGATTAATTACTGACCCTTATTTAAATTGTTATTTTTATCATCGCCATCCGCAAGCGATCGTAAAGGACTAATAATATCTTCCCCTCCAGCAGAGGCACAAGTACCCAGTGCAACATGGCTTTTTCGATAACCATAGAGAAAATAAAATACCAGACCAATTCCTGTCCAGACTGGAAATACAAGCTTAGCATCGGTCGGTAAGAATAAGAAAAGGGTAATACAACCGATTACAGCAAGCGGGCCAACAAACCATATCACAGGCGTTTTAAATGGCCTGGCACGCTTTTTATCTCTGACACGCAATATCATGACTGTTAGCGCCACGACCATAAAAGCAAAGAGCGTACCAGAGTTTGAAATATCAGCGAGTTTACCCACCGGTAAGAAAGCAGCTGCAAGGGTCACACCAACCCCTGTAACCAGCGTCACAATATGGGGTGTCTTAAAACGTGGATGAATTCGGCTTAACACTTCTGGTAACAAGCCATCTCGTGCCATCACGAAAAAAATCCGAGTCTGTCCAAATAACATCATTAAGATCACGGAAGGTAAGGCAAGAAAGGCGGCTAAGCCCAATAGGTTACCAATTTTTTCCCAACCGATCTGACGTAATACATGTGCAAGTGCTTCACGTGAACAAACCACGGGATGCTGTCCTGCTGAAGCCAGAGATTGACATTGCTCTGCCAAGGCAAGCGATCCTGGAGTCAACGCTTTGCCCGCTTCATCCATTACAGGTTGTGCCCCAACTGAGCCAATCACACCAGCAGAAATAAACAAATAAAAAACTGTACAAATCGCTAGCGACCCGATCAAGGCGAGGGGAACATTCCGCTGTGGGTTTTTTGTTTCTTCAGCTGCCGTTGATACCGCATCAAAGCCCACATAGGCAAAGAAGATAGAGGCTGCTGCAGCAACGACACCTGTTGACCCTAAGGGAAGAAATGGTTGAAAATTTTCCATATTGGAAACTGGCAAGGCAAGTGCAATGAATATCGTGAGCGCAACGATCTTGATTGCAACCAACGCTGAATTAAAGGTAGCGCTCTCTTTAGTACCAACGACCAGCAAACCAATCACCAGCATACAAATTACCACGGCTGGCAAATTAACAATTCCACCCGCAAAAGGTCCATTGGCCAGCATAAATGGAATCTCAATACCTAATGAGTTACTCAGCAACCCAACAAAATACCCTGACCATCCTACTGCCACAGCGCCAGCTGCAACTGAATATTCCAGAATTAACGCCCAACCAACGATCCACGCAACGAACTCTCCAAGTACGGCATAAGAATAAGTATAGGCAGAACCCGAAACAGGCACCATCGAAGAAAGCTCGGAATAACATAATGCTGCAACCGCGCATACAAAACCCGCAATAATAAACGCGAACATCATACCTGGCCCTGCTTTCTGGGCTGCCTCAGCAGTCAATACAAAAATTCCAGTACCAATAATTGCGCCTACACCCAGGAGGGTCAGTTGCCATACGCCTAGCGTACGACTAAGTGCTTTCTTCTCTGCCGTTGCCAAGATCGTGTCTAGTGATTTTACTCGCCAGAAAATCATCGATTTCCCCTTTAATTCCAACAATCATTATTCAACATTCATTTAGACGATAGTTTACAAGAAATGAGTAACGAGCAAGCCCCAAAAAAATAGTCTAGAACGCAATTAATCGATTCGACCGTGGTTTATTACTATTCTCAAGCACGTTTGAATAATCCCGCCGCTTGTGAAATACTTCCCAGATAACTAAGCCAATATACTTAATTAAATCAAATCAAGTAGTTTTATTTGGAACTAATTATTCAAGAAAACAAAATCACTACTTGATTAAACCATTACTTGCATGAAAAAAACATCCTCTCCTACTCCCATATTAGTCGAAGATTTACACGCTCATTTCATTGCATGGTTCCGGTCGGTAGCACCTTATATCCATACCTTCCGTGGCAAAATTTTTGTGGTTGCCTTCGGCGGAGAAGTAGTTGCTGATGGAAAATTTGTCG
>CAZIDT010000245.1:0-3183 GCA_964537855.1 uncultured Nitrosomonas sp. | reverse complement strand
TTGGCGTTCATCAAGATGGCTTAGTTCATATATCCGCTTTAGCCAATAATTATGTGAAAGACCCGCATCAAATCGTTAAACCTGGTCAAATCGTAAAAGTAAAAGTATTAGCTGTAGACATCCCCAGACAACGCATTAGTTTGACCATGCGTTTAGAAGACTCAATCGATCTTCAGGATCAAGGCAAAATTCAATTATCCAGGTCGACTTCCAAACCCAAACCCCAATCTTCTAATCCCAAGCCACAAAAACCCGTAAACACTCAACCTACTGGCGCTCTTGCTCTCGCCTTAGCTCGGATTAAAACCAAGCCTGAACATTGAGCCTTACCATCCCTCCACATACGATAACTTTATTCAAACCTAAAAGGCTGCTCATCGCTATGAGTGTGAGAAATCACACATTCGTATAAGCGAACAAAACCTATCATGCATCTGCTGATAGGGAAATTAAATGTTTCCCTTATACAGACAACCCAATTAGCTTGTATAGGAGAATAAAATGTTACATGGCAATGTTTACCGTTCAGATAGTACGCCACCCACATCTAAATATTACGATCAAGGAAAATTTGGAAGAATGTTTCCAAACCTGCCACCTTTCTCGTTAGACTCACCGAGCTTGCGTACCGCGCTCATGAAAATCGGTGAACGCCATGGCATCATGGATGCTCAAGATGATGTGGACAAAGACCCTTTAGAACTTATTCTTAATCCTGCACTGCGGGTTAATAACCCTGACAATCCTGATATGAGTGCTGGGATGACTTTCTTGGGTCAATTTCTTGATCATGATATGACCCTCGATATTACTTCCAGCTTAGAACAGCAGGTCGACCCGGAAATGATTCAGAATTTCAGGGTACCCACCTTCGCATTAGATAGTATCTATGGTGCTGGTCCATCGGGTTCACCTTATTTATTTGATCAAACAGTCGATCATGGATTCACTACTCTGTTGCTAGAACCGATTATCGGTTCTGAAACCAAATGCCGCGATGGATCTTTGAAATATGATCTACCTCGCAATAGTCAGAATACTCCACTTATTGGTGATCCTCGCAATGATGAAAATTTAGTCCTGTCACAAATGCAAGTTGCGTTCATCAAATTTCACAATAATTGGGTTACCAAACTCAAAGCAGATGGATTAACTAACTTAGTTGAAATTTTTCTTGAAGCGCAACGTTTGACACGTTGGCATTATCAATGGATCATTCTGCATGAATTCTTGCCCAAGACAGTGGGGCAAGCCTTGGTTGATGATATTCTGCAAAATGGCCGCAAATTTTACCAGTGGAATAACGCGCCTTATATTCCGGTTGAGTTTTCAGTCGCAGCCTATCGTTTTGGGCATTCACAAGTGAGACCCAGCTATCGGGTTAATTTTGGCACGAATAACGCTAATCAGATTTTTGCGTTGTTCTTTAATGATAACTTAACAAACCCTGTAACTATCGATATGCGCGGTGGTTCCAGAGCAGCAGAACGCTTCATCGATTGGCAAACGTTTTTTGATTTTGGCGATGGCAACGCGCGCAACAACAAGCGTATTGATACAAAAATCTCGACTGTTATGTTTGACCTTCCTGGAATGCCTGCAAATGAGCCTCAATCGCTTGCTCAACGCAATCTGCTGCGCCACTTAACATTTAAGGTGCCATCTGGTCAACGTGTTGCCGCTGCGATGGGCATTCCAGCCTTACTAGAAAACGATTTGGCTGATCTAAAACCCTTTAATCTGCACAATCGTACACCTTTGTGGTTTTATGTATTACGTGAGGCTGATGTCAAAGCCGATGCTAAACGATTGGGACCAGTTGGCGGTCGAATTGTAGGAGAAGTCATGATCGGACTTTTGCAAGGGGACAATACTTCCTATCTCGCTCAAGATCCGGATTGGACTCCTGATTTAAGCTCAAATGGCAATTTCACGATGGTAGATTTACTCAAATTTGCTGGTGTAGTCACTACACTATAAGCATTCTGGTATTTCAAGTTGGGTTGAACTATCAACCCAACTTTCTTGGCCCCCTCAACTCAAGAAGCAACCCCTTGTTTTAAGCTCGCCTGGATAAAATCATCCAAATCACCATCGAGTACGGCTTGAGTATTACCTATTTCAACATTCGTTCGTAAATCTTTAATACGCGACTGATCGAGCACATAAGAACGTATTTGGTAACCCCATGCGATATCAGTTTTGGCATCTTCCACTGCTTGTTTGGTTTCATTGCGCTTACGTAATTCCGCTTCATAAAGGCGAGATTTAAGCATGGCCATGGCATCAGCTCTGTTGCGATGCTGCGAACGCCCACTCTGGCATTGAACGACGATGTTCGTCGGAACATGGGTAATCCTAACAGCCGAGTCGGTTTTGTTGATATGCTGGCCTCCGGCGCCTGATGCACGAAACGTATCGATACGTAAGTCAGCAGGATTAATATCAATCTCTATGCTGTCATCCACTTCTGGATAAACAAACACGCTAGCAAATGAAGTATGCCGACGATTACCGGAATCAAACGGCGATTTTCTGACTAGACGATGCACTCCTGTTTCAGTACGTAAATAACCATAGGCATACTCACCCGACACTTTAAGGGTTGCACTTTTGATCCCTGCCGTATCTCCAGCTGATTCTTCCAATAATTCCACTTCAAAACCATGGCGTTCACAATAACGCAAATACATCCGTTCCAGCATTTGTGCCCAGTCTTGTGCTTCTGTACCTCCGGAACCCGATTGAATATCTACAAAACAATTGCAAGGATCCATTGGGTTGGAAAACATTCTCCGAAATTCCATGTCTGCAATGGTTTTTTCGAGTTGCGCAACATCGGTTACGATACTCTGAAATACAACTTCATCGTTTTCATCAACTGCGATTTGCAGAAGCTCATCTGCATCTTGTAGTTGTTTTTCGAGTGATTCTAGTAGTAGTACCACATTCTCGAGCGATTTCTTTTCGCGCCCCACTTCTTGGGCTCGCTGCGCATCATTCCAGACAGCAGGATCCTCGGCATGCCGAGAAACTTCGATCAACCGTAGTTTCTTATTATCAAAGTCAAAGATACCTCCTTAACGATTGTTGACGATCGTTCAGGTCGGCTAATTGGTTTCTGAGCGTATTGAGTTGTTCTGCTTCCATCATGATTGCTATCCCAAAATGAAAAATTATACA
>CAZIDT010000244.1:0-3189 GCA_964537855.1 uncultured Nitrosomonas sp. | reverse complement strand
AATACATGGACCAGCATATCATCGGGTCGAACATTTTTAAACATGCCACGAGGAGCTTTACCAACCGGCGTTCTTACCGCAGCAACAATATAAGCATCCTGAGTTTGTTTAGTCATAACATTTCTCCATTAAACGAATAATCGCTTCAGTATTCTATTGCTAATTACGAAGGGGTTTTCCTGTTTTCAGGGTATGTGCAATTCGAGCTTGTGTTTTTTCAGTCGCTAAAAGTTCAATAAATGCCGTGCGTTCCAATCGCAAAAACCACTCTTCATCCACTAAACTACCTGGAGTTAAATCGCCGCCACACATAACATGTGCAATTTTGCTCCCAATCAAATAATCATGCTCAGAAATAAAATGACCTTCCAACATATTTACCAACATCCCTTTAATGGTCGCAATTCCGGTTGACCCTGCAACAGGGATATCACGATATTGCAAAGGAGGACGGTAGCCTGCTTCAGCCAAAGCATTTGCTTGATTCTTTGCCACATGCAGTAATTCGAAACGATTCATGATAATCATGTCAGCCTGTCGCAAATAACCTAATTCTTTAGCCTGCTCTGCAGATTTACCAAACTGAGCCATCGCTACGGTTTGGAAATAATGTTTTAATTTCGGAAAAGGATCACTATCAATTGCTTCTTTAGCAGCTCTGAGAGCTAATTCCTTACATCCTCCGCCAGCAGGAAGCAATCCAACTCCAGCTTCTACTAAACCGATATAGCTTTCCATCGTGGCCACGACACGATCACAATGCATTACAAACTCGCAACCTCCTCCCAGCGCAAGTCCATCAACGGCCGCAACGGTTGGAATCATGGAGTAGCGGAGATGCTGGGATAATTGCTGAAAGCGTGTAATTAAGGTCTCAACTTCTGCCAATTTACTGGCCATAAGCATATCAGCCAGATCCAAACTACGCGCAGCCTGTAATATGGTGGATTGTGCAGTTCTCTTAAACTTCTTAACAAATTGATCAAATGCTGAAGGAGGTTCCTCGCGCTTAGGTTTTTCCGTTGCCTTTTGCAGATTAGCTCCTGCTGAAAAAGGTGGTTCAGTTTGCCAAATAACAAGCGCGCGCCAATGATGCTCTGCCTCTTCAATAGCTTGTTGTAGACCATCCAAGACTTCCATATCGATGGTATGCATTTTGCTCTTAAAACTAACAATGGCAATATCGTCCCCGGTATGCCACATTCTCAGCGCATTATTTTCAAAAATCGTTGTTCCGTAACGATGTTCTTCGCTAATCAAGCGATCAGGGTAAAGCTGCCTTCGATAAACCGACAAAGTGGATCGAGGCTGGTAGCCCATTGTCCCTGGAGAAAATGAGCCTTCCACAGCGTGAACACCGGGTATTGGGGCTTTTTCCGTTCCCTTTACCCAATCCGGCAGGGGAATTTGGCTCATGCTGTGACCGGCAGCAATATCCTCGTTTATCCAATTGGTAACCGATACCCAACCGGCTGCTTGCCAAATTTCAAATGGACCCAGCGTCCATCCAAATCCCCAACGAACCGCGAGATCAAGATCACGCGCATTATCTGCGATCTCAGCTAAGTGAACCGCGCAATAATGAAATAAATCTCGATGAATCGCCCACAAGAATTGGGCTTGAGGGTGTGCGTTTGTTCTTAATGCAGAAAATTTCTCAACAGGATCTTTTAGCTTAAGCAAATGCTGGATATCGCCATCAATCTCAGCAACTGAATTTTCATAGCTATTTTTTGCGGGATTCAATACCAGAATATCTTTATTCTTTTTCTGATAGACACCACGACCTGATTTCTGCCCAAGCGCACCTTGGGCAATTAATTGTTGCAACCAGTCTGGTAGTGAATAATAACGATGCCAAGGATCCTCGGGCAATGAGTTTCGCATGGTCTCAACAACATGGGATAGAACATCTAGTCCTACTACATCAGCAGTTCGGAATGTCGCGCTTTTAGGTCGGCCAATGAGCGTCCCTGTTAGTTGATCTACTAAATCAAAGCTTAATCCAAAACGGTTTGCATGGTAGATTGTTGCCAACATCGAAAATACACCGACTCGGTTTGCAATAAAGTTAGGCGTATCTTTAGCGCGTATTACCCCTTTACCTAAAAAAGTGGTTAAAAAAGACTCTAATTGGTCAAGCATGGTTTGATCACTGTGCGCACAGGGAATCAGCTCAATCAAGTGCATATACCGGGGTGGGTTAAAAAAGTGAATACCACAAAATCGCTGTTGTACTTCCTCAGGTAAGATTGCAGCCAGTTGATTAACGGAAAGCCCTGAAGTATTGCTCGCTAAAATGGAATGTGGCGCAAGGTAAGGAACAATCTTTGCGTATAATTCGGTTTTCCAATCTACCCGCTCGGCAATCGCCTCAATCACCAAATCACAATCTGTTAACAATCCAAGATGCTGATCATAATTTGCTGGATGGATGCATGCGCTTTTAGAAACCACCGATAACGGGGCTGGATCTAGCTTTCTTAGCCGTTCAATGGCTTTTGTCACATTTGCATTGGGATTTTCTGATTCAGCAGGCAACTCAAATAATAAGGTCTCAATATTTGCATTCACAAGATGTGCTGCAATCTGTGCGCCCATGACGCCAGCGCCAAGAACTGCTGCCTTGCGTACCATAAAGCGGTGATCACTCAATTTTTTTCCTCCATGTGTTATGCCGTTGCTTAAACTCATTCCCCGAATGAAACATCATAAATATAGGACTATTCATTCGCTTTACTTTCAGTGCCCACTCTGATGAATAGAGTGCATCTTAACCGGAACACGAAGCATAGGGCAATGATAAATCTAACATTCTCTTCACAAAATCTACACGTTTTAACACTTAGTTGCTTTTCCTCAGTCAAGTGTTTGATCATCTTTGATGAAATTTTTTGGGTGCGGTGATATGATGTAGGTTCTGTTCTATATGACCTTCAAGTTCTAAAATTTTCGAGGTCAACTGAAATTTGACGTCGTTAGTTTGAGAAGGTATATTACCAGCCTTCTCGGGGTGTAGCGTAGTCTGGTAGCGCGCCTGGTTTGGGACCAGGATGTCGGGAGTTCAAATCTCTCCACCCCGACCAGATATTTAATGCCCGTTTTGAGACTCGTGCCCGTAGCTCAATCGGATAGAGCACCAGCCTTCTAAGCTGGGGGTTACAGGTTCGATTCCTGTCGGGCACGCCA